>DASWNL010000660.1:0-6565 GCA_036399215.1 Abditibacteriaceae bacterium | reverse complement strand
CGTTGTAACCTGCGGCTAACCTTGGGGCGCGTATCTCTACCATTTTATCGAACCACTCTTTTTTGAGTCCGGCTTTGTGGTCATCGGTGCCGAGAATAGCGAAACCGGCGAAGTCATCGGCTTCGACGGCTTCAAGCGAAGCCAAAATTGCCTCCTGGATGGGCTTTTCGGGCAAGCCGCCGGGCGATGCTACAAATTTAGGTGGAATTACTCTATCGGGCGGTTGCGCCAGTGAAAACGAAATCAAAAGTAAGCCAAGTGCCAGACAAAAAAAGCGAAGTTTCATAAGCATCAACCCTGATTGCAGAATGTTTGAAAGTAAAAGCGGAATGACATACCGCCCACCATTAACCACTTACTACGTTCCCCATCTGCACCACTTCAAAATCGCGCCCTTTGATTTTTTTGAGCGAATTCAACGCATCGCCGTTCCAGCGCGGGTCGGAAACGCCGGAAACGAACCAGTCGCTGCCGTTATCGGCCAGAATCATCCCGTATTTTTTCAGAGCGCGCAGAATGACCTGCATTGAAGGTGAAAACTTCGTGATGTCGTAATTGGCTTTGAGGCGCACGCGCATACCCATCGGCGGCAAATTGGGGTCATTGCTGCGACTGGCCCAATGGCGTGCGGGAAACACATAAGCACGCCGCGTTTGCTTGCAGGTGAAGCGCAGAGCGTGGCGAATCTCTTTTTGCTCGAAGACTTCATCGGCGCGCACCAGGCCGGGAAAAATCGGCAGGCCAGCGGCATCGGCGCTTGTCCAACCGGCGGGGCGCAAAGCATTACTGTTTAAATCGAAAATCGCGCCGGAACCGGCTGTCCATTGATTATTTTTGTAGCGCACCGAAAACAGCTCATACAGTTTCCAGTTATCGCGGTCAATCATCAAAATATGGCGGTCGCCGTTGGAATCAGGGCCACCTTCGATGGGTGGAGTGGCTGGAATCGGGTAGGGTTCATGATCGCTTTCGTCGCTGTATTCAAACTTCACGGCCACGCGCGGTTGATTGCCGGAAACGACAACATAAGGAATGCCCCATTCAGGTTTATTGCCCCAATCGGGATGCAAATTCGCGCCAACGCCAATCGAAGTCACATATTTGTCCGAATTGGCATCTACCGGCAAGTGATCAATCGGTGTATTCCACGCATTATCATCAGGAAACGCCCTCCAACCACGCAAACCGGCATTAACGCCCAAATCGGGCTTGGTTTTTTCGTTCGGCGCGGCGCGTAGCAGAGAAAAAGACAAGGAAATAACAACAGAAGCGAGAAGTGCAAAACTAAAAATGCGTTTCATGCTCATAGTTTTGCAAATTTATACAATGAAGAATTAACTGCGAAATTACCATGCATTGTGCTGGAAAGTTTGCCTGCGGGCTGGAAAAGGCGCGCGTGAGTTAGAAACTCTGCCGGGGAACTGGAAACGGTGGATGAGCACCTGGAAAGTTCGCATCGGCAGTTGGAAAGTGTGCCTGCGAGTTAGAAAACGCTTATCTGGTGCTGGAAAGTGTGCCTGTGAGTTAGAAAATGCGCATCGGCACTTAGAAAGTGTGTCGCGGTGTTAGAAAGTGTGTCGCGGTGTTAGAAAGTGTGCCTGCGCGTTAGAAAATGCCCCTCGCGTGATAGAAAGTTCACACGGCGAGTTAGAAGCGGTCTCAAAAACTACAGGCTATTCCAAAAGTCAGCAGTTGTTAGGTGATGTGACTTTTGGATTCCACCACCTGCAAGCGGGTTCCCGCCCCGCGGGAATCTATAAAACACTGGCACTTCTCTTTGGGGACTTTTGAAATAGGCTCTAATAAAACCAAACCACATGCTTCTTTCTTGAAAGTTTTCTTCATGCGAAGAACTCAGTTGAAAATGGTCTGGATATAATCCAGCAGCTCTGAGGTGAGAATAGGTTTCGACAAAAACAAATCTGTCCCACTCTCCCAACTTTTAGCCATTTCATTGGGACAATCGTTAGCAGTCAGCATGACAACCGGAATTGCAGCAGTAGCCACGTCGCTTTTCAATCGCTTTAACGTCTCTATGCCGTCCATTACGGGCATCAGGGAATCCATAATGACCAGGTCGGGTTTATGGTGGGCCACCTGTTCCAGAGCCTGCTGGCCATCTTCTGCGGTGCTTACCTCATAGCCGGCTTGTTCCAGAGAAAGCTCCAGCAAGCGGCGAACTTGCGGCTCGTCATCAACAATTAAAATGTGCTTGCTCATAAAAACTCACTTTAATAAGATTGGCACTCTTCAGTGCGTCTGATCGCTTTCGCGCTATAGACGCGCAGACAACAGTGTCAATCAGTCGGGTTATCTATCGGTTCGTTTCCAACATCGTCCGCTGGTTTTTCAGCAGGTTCTTCCGTTGAATGAGTCAGCTCTTCAATGGGCAAAGCCAAAAATTGGTCTACGATTTCGGGATCAAAGTGCCGTGCTCTTTGCCTTTTAATCTCTTCCAGAGCCTCTTCAATGGACCAGGCTTTTTTGTAGGGACGGTCATGGGTAAGTGCATCAAAAACATCAACAACAGCTAAGATACGCCCCTCAACATGAATTTCCTCGCCTTTGATGCCGCGTGGATAGCCTGTCCCATCCCAACGCTCATGATGCGTCCAGGCGATGCGCTCGGCCATGCGAATAATGTCGGAGTTACCGCCCGATAGCAGGTCAGCGCCGATAAGGGAGTGCTTTTGCATTATCTTGCGTTCGATGTCACTCAACCTGCCGGTTTTGAGCAAAATGGAATCAGGAATACCGATTTTACCCACATCGTGCAACGGTGCAGAAAAATGCAGCAACTGAATTGTATGCTGCTCCCAGCCCAGGTTTTGGGCCAGCAAAGAGCAAAGCAACCCAACACGCTGCGTATGCCTTCCGGTATCGTCATCACGATGTTCGGCAGCTCGCGCCAGGCGCACGATTGTTTCTAATTGCGCTTCTTTGAGTTCGAGTTGATTTTGTTCCAGTTCATAAGTCCGTTTTCGCACCTCTTGTTGTAAAAGAACGTTGCGAAAACGAAGCCGGAGCATATTCGCCACGCGCACGCAAATTTCATCGGTCAGAAACGGTTTAGTGAGAAAATCGGCGGCGCCATTACTAAGGGCCTGGCGCCTCGCATCGAAACTGTGTTCTGCTGTAACGATTAAAATGGGCAGAAAGTCAATATCATCCACCAGCCGCTGAATCATGTTTAGTAACTCAAAGCCATCAATATAAGGCATATTGAGGTCTAAAATGATCAGGTCGGGGTCGTATTCGACTAAAAGAGTCAACACGCCACGCGGGTCGGTGGTGCCTATGACCTGTGTGTATCCATTAAATGATAGAGTATCTTTGAGCAGTGCAACATTGCTTTCATCATCATCCACAATCAAAATCTTCGCGTCGAAACAATTCTTTAAAAGCATGCCGAACCCTGTTTGCCACAGTGTAAATTGCTAATTTGGCTGTTTGTATAAACCCGGTTTTTAAACAGCCCATTAAAGCAATATGTCATTCTATAAATCTATTTTACTTCCTACGTTACTCAACGATATGCCATCCAGGCGGTTTTAAGCCAGGTTCAGGGGCAGAATTATCGCAGTCTGGCGGGTAGTGCGCCGCCAGATACTTCCTCAATCGGGCTATTGGCCTTGCTGCATGTGGCCTGTAGATTGCGAAGTGTCGCCTTAACTTTCGTGGGCGAGGCCGGTAAATCCTGCTGGACGCTGTGAAAGCTTGAATCCAACATCCGTTAGTTAAAGGAAATGGCATCATGCGATGGATCAATAGTCGTCAGAGCGGTAATGTGGAAGATCAGCGCGGCATGGGTGGAGCCTTGCCTGTAACAGGCGGCATCGGCACTTTGCTGGTAGCCTTAGCGATTTATTTGATGGGCGGCGATCCCAGTGCCGTTCTGCAAACGACGCCAGGCGGCTCGAATCCGCAAATCTCCCGACAGGCCAATCCTCAGAACGACGAAGGCAAGCGTTTTGTGTCTCTGGTTTTGGCTGATACCGAAGACGTGTGGAATGCGATTTTAAAGCAGAACGGGCGCAACTATCGTGAGCCGAAATTGGTTTTGTTTACCGGTCGCGTCAATTCGGCGTGCGGCGTTGCCGGTGCGCAGGCCGGGCCATTTTACTGCCCCGCCGACGAAAAACTTTATATTGACCTGAGTTTTTACGATCAATTACGAGATCGCTTTCAGGCGCCCGGCGATTTTGCCCAGGCTTATGTCATCGCGCACGAAGTAGGGCATCATTTGCAAAACCAACTGGGCACAATGGAGCAGGTGCAAAGGCTGCAAAAACGCGTGAGCCGCGAGCAGGCCAACCAACTATCAGTGCGCCTCGAATTGCAAGCCGATTTTTATGCCGGGGTCTGGGCACATTATGCTGCTAAACGGGGCATTTTAGAACCAGGGGATGTGGAAGAGGGACTTCGCGCCGCCAGTGCCATTGGCGACGATAAATTGCAACTTGAAAGTCAGGGATACGTCGTTCCTGAATCTTTCACCCACGGCACTTCAGAGCAGAGGCTTTACTGGTTTAAAAAAGGCTTGCAAAGCGGTGATCTGAGTGAGGGTAATACTTTTAAGCAGACAGCGCCTTGAACGGCATCCTTAAAAATGGCGCGAGGATAGAGAAAAGAAAGAGATTTGTGTGCTCTGTAGCAAACACTCAAGTGCTTTTTTGTGCCGGAAATTGTGTGCTATACTGTGCGCTCGTGAAATTAAGGAGCTACCAGCTCCCAAGACAGAACCCCTTAGAGTTGTAAAACGATGATGCAAACCATAACGACAGAAAAAGATCGCCTCCAAGTGCTGGATTTTAACGCGATCAAACCCCGATTTTGGGCCTTTTTAGGCCTATTCCTGTGTATTTTAAGCGCATTTAGCCCGCTGAGAGCACAATCAGCAACAGATGAGCTTCTAATGGCTGAAGACGTGCTGACAGTAACGGTGCTGGACCATCCTGAATTTAGCGGCGATGTGACGGTTGCCACGAACGGCAAAATTCAATTGCCGCTTGCTGGCGCTATTGTCGCTTCCGGGAAGACGGTTAATCAGGTCGCAGCGGATATCAGGAAAGCTTTACTGCGTGAACTACGTAATCCTCAGGTTACTGTTGCCTTAAAACAGGCTCACGCGCGGCGTGTAGTCGTTTCGGGCGCTGTTACCAAGCCGGGAATCTATGATATTAAGCCGGGTTGGCGCATCACCGAAGTCTTAGCTGCTGCCGGAGGCTTAACAGTGCGCACCGAGTTGGCCGCGGCTACGCTCAATCGAGCCAAACAAAAAACGATTACCCTTGATTTGCCCCGGCTTTTAGCCAATGGCAATGACCAGGCTAATCTTCGGGTCAAAGCCGAAGATGTTCTTCATGTCGCGGCGCGCACCGTGCCTATCAGCGTTGCCGGCCAGGTTAAGAATCCAGGCAACTATGAAGTCCCTATTGACAACGGCGTCATTGAGGCTATTGCTGTAGCCGGTGGAGCTATGCCGCGTGCCGCTACCACGCAAATCACCATTAAGCATCGTGACGGCACCACAACGCCGGTAAATTTGGTTAAAGCGATGGAGCCGGGCCAGATTAAATTAAACGTTCCCCTGAAAAGTGGCGATGTGGTGGTTGTCCCCGAATCGCGGGCGCAGGTGACAGTGCGCGGTGCCGTAACTAAACCGGGCTTTGTGGAAATCCCCGATGGACAGACGCTGAATGTGACAGAAGCCGTCGCGTTAGCCGGTGGTCAAACCGAGCAGGCGGCGCTGTCTCAGGCTGTAGTGACTCGCATAGACGGCACAATTGTGCCGGTTGACCTCTTTAAAGCGATTGTTCTGGGGCAAAACGCGAACAACTTGCCCTTACAAGATGGCGATGTCGTCGTTGTTCCCGAATCAAGAGCGCGCGTCACGGTGCGTGGCGCTGTAGCAAAACCGGGTTTTCTCGAAATTCCTGATGGACAAACTCTGCAAGTAACCGAAGCTCTCGCTCAAGTGGGCGGCGTGACCGAGCAAGCCGCATTGTTTAAATCCACAATTACTCATGAAGACGGCACCAGCGAACCAGTTGACCTGTTCAAAATCATGGTGCGTGGTGAGCGCCAGGGCAATGTCACTTTAAAGCCTGGAGACATAATTACTGTGCCCGAAGCTGCGGGAATCACTGTCTTGGGTGAAGTTCAAAAGCCAGGCACTGTGCGCGTCGAAGCGGGTAGCGCGCTGCTTACCGAAGTCTTGGCCCAAGCCGGCAGTTTGAAAATCAAGCCGGAAGATGCGCGCATTGGCATCACGCGCATTATAGGCGGCAAATCGCAGGTTATCAATGTTGATGCCTTGCGCTTAATCAATGGGCGCGATGCTTCACAGAACGCGCTGTTGCAAGACGGCGATTCGGTGACGGTTTCGGCTATCGAGTCGCAGACTGTATACATTAGTGGACAGGTGCAAAGGCCCGGCACTTATGCAATCAAAGAAGGTGACAGCGTGCCCGAACTGATTACGCAGGCGGGCGGCGCAACACCTGAAGCCGCACTGACACGCGTTACCATCACGGAACGTGATGGTAACCTCCAAACAGTTGAT
>DASWNL010000659.1:0-6291 GCA_036399215.1 Abditibacteriaceae bacterium | reverse complement strand
GCCTTTAACATTTTCCTACTGCGCCAGTTTTTTATGAGCATCCCCAATGAACTCGAAGACGCTGCCAAAATAGATGGCTGCTCGCCCTTTGGCACCTACTGGCGCGTGATGCTGCCGCAGGTGCGCCCCGCTTTGGCCGCCATCGCCATTATGGGCGTCTTAGGCGCGTGGAATAACTTCCAAGGCCCGCTAATTTATCTGTCATCAGCCGAAAAAATGCCCCTCGCCTACGCGCTGCAACTCTATCAGCAACAACATGGCGGCGAACCGGGCCTTTTAATGGCCGCGTCCACGCTCGTCGTATTGCCGATAATCGTTTTGTTCTTCTTCACCCAACGCTACTTCATTGAAGGCGTGTCCCTGACCGGCATGGGTGGGCGATGAATATGTTAATTTGTCTCCTTGGTTTCGCAGCGGCATGCGGCGAAAGGACAAGAAGAGTTTTATATTTGCTGCCAGAATACTAACTAAGAAAACGAACATACTTAGAAGAAGGAAAGCCAAAAATGCGGAGTCGGCAGTTCTATATAAATCAGTCGAAAAATCAGGGGAAGTTTTATCAAGACGATGAAGGGCAACAAACGTATAGGTAAGACTCAAGATTAATATTGCAATATTACCAGCCAAAGCATAAAACGTATTTTTACCAAACACTGTCTTTAGCGAATTTTGCATATTAAATCTTTTCAACGCTTGCTGCATAGAAATACCAAAACCAGTTGTCGCCAACATAAATACAACTGGGAAATAATAAACTATGATCCAAATCACCAAAAAGCCATAACCCCAGCCCCCGTCGTCTGTTCCATCGTCAACAGGCAGAAGTTTCAATGTGTCAAAAGACAGTAGTAAGAGCGACAGGACAAGCACTGACAGTGTCGTCATTAACGCGCCGCCGATCAAAGCAGTAACAACTGTAACGAAAATGTTATTCTGTTTTTTCATTGTCTTTTGATTTTTGTCCGCTTAATATAAGGGAACAAGCACTTAAGTGCTGGAAAACAATATATTTTGCCTTGCACTAACCTCCTTCACTCGTTATAATTCTTGTCCGGCTCCCAGCCTTTTTCAACAATTAAATCGTAGAACCATCGCCGCTTTTCATCGCAGAGTTTGCGTAAAATCTGGCCCTTCGCGCCTGAAGTTTTTCGAAGGATTTTCGAAACTTCCGGCTTCGCGAAGGGTTTTTTGTGGCGTGTTCAGCGCCGCGAAAATTTAACGCGAGGCTTGTGAAAAAAAGCGCGGAATTTCTGCGAAATCGGTTGACACGAGGGCAGGGCAGCATTATAATTACCCACTTGCGGGTGGCGGGTTTTAGAAAATTTTCGGAAATCAACCATCAGTCAAGAGAACGCTTGTGACAGGGCCAAAAATCCTCGCGCGGGCGTCAGCGATACGCAATTCAAAAAGCGTGTCGTTATTTAAAGAAGAAACCAAGAAACGCATTCGGAGGAATAGCACAGATGGCCAAGCAGAAGTATGAAAGCACAAAGCCGCACGTAAACGTTGGCACCATCGGCCACGTTGACCACGGCAAGACGACCCTGACCGCCGCGATTACCAAAGTGCAATCGCGCAAGGGTCTCGCCAAGAGCACCGCATTCGATCAGATTGACAAGGCGCCCGAAGAGCGCGAACGTGGCATCACCATCGCCACCGCCCACGTCGAATACGAAACCGACAATCGCCACTACGCGCACGTTGACTGTCCGGGCCACGCCGACTATGTGAAGAACATGATTACCGGCGCCGCGCAGATGGACGGCGCGATTCTCGTAGTTTCCGCCGCCGACGGCCCCATGCCCCAGACACGTGAGCACATTCTGCTTGCCCGTCAGGTTGGCGTGCCTTACATCGTGGTCTTCCTTAATAAGGTGGACATGGTGGATGACGAGGAATTGCTGGAACTGGTCGAACTGGAACTGCGTGAACTGCTTTCCAAGTATGATTTCCCCGGCGATGATATTCCCATCATTCGCGGTTCGGGTCTCAAAGCTCTCAACAACGACGACGAAGAATCTGAGCGTCCCATCGCCGAGTTGATGGCGGCTCTCGATTCTTATTTCCCAGAACCAGAGCGCGACATTGACAAGCCGTTCCTGATGGCTGTTGAAGACGTTTTCTCTATCTCCGGTCGCGGCACGGTTGCTACCGGTCGTATCGAGCGCGGTCAGGTTAAAGTCGGCGAGGAAGTCGAAATCATCGGCATTACCGATACCAAGCGCACCGCTGTTACCGGTTTGGAAATGTTCCACAAGCAGTTGGACGTGGCGACTGCCGGTTACAACTGCGGCGCTCTCTTGCGCGGTCTGAAGCGGGAAGACATCCAGCGCGGTCAGGTTTTGGCCAAGCCGGGTTCAATCACCCCGCACACCGTTTTCGAGGCCGAGGTTTATATCCTGTCCAAAGAAGAAGGCGGACGCCATACCCCGTTCTTTAAGAACTACCGCCCGCAGTTCTACTTCCGCACCACCGACGTAACCGGCGCCATTGATGACTTTGGCGGCGGAGCCGAGATGGTCATGCCCGGTGACAATGTGCAGATGCACGTTACCTTAGGCGACCCGGTTGCTATGGAAGAAGGCTTGCGCTTCGCGATCCGCGAAGGTGGACGAACCGTCGGCGCCGGCGTGATCTCTAAAGTTGTGAAATAAGCTGTAGACAATAAGGCCGGTCTGGCCTGGACGAAACTTCAGGCCGGGCCGGCTTTTTTGTCGGCTTTTACAAGCCAAAGAATTGAAATTTTCGCCGCTCTGCGAAAGAGCGGTTGAACCTTGAAAGAAAAAAGATATGGCTGGCGACAGACTTCGCATTCGTTTACGCGCGTTCGACCACAAATTGCTTGATCAATCGGCTCAACAGATTGTCAGCACGGCGAAACGCACCGGCTCTCAGGTGAGTGGCCCGGTTCCTTTGCCAACGGAAAAGAGCATTTACTGCGTTATCCGTTCGCCGTTCGTGGACAAAGAGTCCATGGAACATTTTGAGATGCGCACGCACAAGCGTTTGATTGATATTATCAATCCCGACCCGCGCACCGTGCAGGAACTGATGAACCTCACGCTGCCTGCCGGCGTGGACATTGACGTGAAAGCGTAAGACCAATTTTGAATTTCGAGTTTTATATTGCTCTTTCCAGCCATTCAAAAATTGAGATTCAAAATTAACAGGCTAAGTCCACCGCGTTTTCAGGCGCGACGACCTCTGGCTTGACAGCAAGGAGACGATGATGGCGACGGTTAATGGTCTGCTGGGCCGCAAGGTCGGCATGACTTCCATTTTTACGGACACGGGTAACGCGATTCCGGTGACGGTTATCGAATGCGGCCCCTGTGTTGTGGTGCAGCGTAAGACCCAGGAAAAAGACGGCTACGACGCCGTGCAACTGGGTTATATTGAGCGCAAAGAAGCCCGCAAAGAAAACAAAATCAAGCGCAATGACGCTGGTCATCGCGGGCGCAGCGAAGCTAATTCGCCTTCGCGTGGTCACTTTGCCGCCAATGGCGGCGGCAATCCAACGCGCCACCTGGCCGAGTTTGCGCTCGATGTTGATGGCGATGAGCCGACTTCGGGCAGCACCCTGACGGTGGACGGCCTGTTCAAAGCGGGCGATGCCATTAAAGTGCAGGGCAAGAGCAAGGGACGCGGCTTTGCCGGTGTCATCAAGCGCCACAACTTTAAAGGCCAGAAGGCCAGCCACGGTCAGAAGATTCACCGCAAGCCGGCTTCCAACGGCGCGACCGATCCGGCGCGCGTTTTTCCCGGCGCCCGCCGTCCAGGCCGCATGGGTGCGAAAAACATCACCCAGCGTGGCCTCGAAGTAGTGGAAATTGATGCGGGTCGCAACCTGCTGATTGTTAAAGGTGCCATTCCCGGCCCTAATGGCGGCGTTGTTCGCATTGAAAAGCAGTAAGAGTTTTACGGCCTGACAACGAGGCCTTCCGAAGTTTAAAACCGGCGTCCGTTGGCAAAGAGACGCCCCAGGAGAAATGCCGAACATGGCAGAGATTAAAATTTTCGACGCGAAAGGCAAGGCAGCCGGCACAGCAGATGTGCCCGAAAAGCTGTCGGGTGCTAATGCGCCTGTTACGCTTGTTCACCAAGTTGCAGTTGCCGAGTTAGCAGGCCGCCGTCAGGGCACCGCCAAAACCAAGCGTCGCGATGAAGTGCAGGGGTCGAATGTAAAAATTCGTCGCCAGAAGGGCACGGGTCGCTCCCGCCAGGGTGACAAGCGCACCCCGCACATGCGCGGTGGCGGCGTCGTTCATGGCCCCGTTCCTCGTGATTACAGTGAGAATACCCCGCGCAAGATGAAGCAAGCCGCGTTTCGCACGGTTTTGAATTCGCGCTTGCAGAATGACCGCATCTTCGTGCTGGACGGCGAAATCGCCGCACCGAAGACCAAAGATTTTATTGCGTTGTTGGCTACCATGGGCTTGGGCGATTACAAATTGCTGCTTTTGGCGAGCGCTGGTGAGACTAACATCCAACTGAGCGCGCGTAACTTGCCGAAAGTCACGGTTCAAGGCGTCAATCAGACCAATGTCACCGACGTGCTACGCGCCGATGCCATTTTATGCACCAAAGCCGCCTGGCAGGAAATGGCCGAACGTGTCGAAGGCAAGAGCAAAAGTGAAAGCAAGGAGGCCGCCTAATTATGCGACCGATTTCACAGATTTTAGAACGGCCCATTATCACGGAAAAAAGCGTGCGCGCCAGCATGGCTGGACGTTACACGTTCCGTTGCAGAAAAGCGGCAAACAAAATTGAAATTCGTGATGCCGTTGAAGCGGCTTATGAGGTCAGGGTGGCCAGCGTAAACACCATGGTCGTCAAGGGCAAGACTAAGCGCAGCGTGAAAGGGCGACCCGGTAAAACCGCCGATTGGAAAAAAGCCATCGTGACTCTCGCGCCCGATTCCAAAGATACGCGGCTCAAAGAGATTTTTGAAGGAGCGTGACATTAAGGCGGAAGGCGGAAGGCGGAAGGCGGAATTAAGTTTCATCCTTCATCCCTCATCCCTCATCCTTCATTTATATGGCTGTTAAATCATTCAATCCAACCAGTCCGGCGCGGCGTTCGATGACGGTGATCGTTGACGAGAACCTGACGAAGAAGCGCCCGGAAAAGTCGCTTACTGAACCGCTGAAAAAGCGGGCGGGCCGCAACAACCAAGGCCGCCTGACGATGAAGAATCGCGGTGGCGGCCACAAGCGCCTGTATCGCATCATTGATTTCAAGCGCAACAAAGATGGTATTCGTGGTGAAGTCACTGCGCTGGAATACGATCCGAATCGCTCAGCCAATATCGCGCTTGTGGTTTATGCCGATGGCGAAAAGCGTTATATTGTGGCTCCGGCGGGCTTGAAAGTCGGCGATTTTGTCGCTAACGGCCCCGAAGCTGAAATTCGCACTGGTCACGCGTTGCCTATGGAGCGTATTCCCGTGGGCACCACGATTCACTGTGTCGAAATGTCGCCTGGCAAAGGCGCGCAACTGGCACGCTCGGCTGGTTCGAGTGTGGTCTTGCAAGCTAAAGAAGGTAAGTTTGCCCTGCTGCGCTTACCTTCTGGCGAACGCCGTCTGGTGCTTTTGCAGTGCCGCGCAACGATTGGCACTGTCGGTAACGCCGAATGGGAAACCATTGTGTGGGGCAATGCCGGACGTATGCGTCACAAGGGTGTCAAGCCGCATGTGCGTGGTAAAGCGATGAACCCGAACGACCACCCGCATGGTGGTGGCGAAGGCCGCGCTCCGGTCGGTCGTCGTAAGAGCGGCCCGGTTTCAGCCACTGGCGTTAAGGCCATTGGCTTTAAGACCCGCAAGAAGAAAAAGCCGAGCGACAAATTCATTGTCGGCAAGCGAGGCACGAAATAATTTTGAATTTCAAGTTTTGAATTCAAAATTGGAGAATTATGGCACGTTCACTGAAAAAAGGCCCGTTTTGCGATGCAACGCTGATGAAGAAAGTCGCGGCGATGAATTCGGGCGACCGCAAGCAGATTATCAAGTCGTGGAGCCGCCGCTCAACGATCTTCCCGGAAATGATTGGTCATACCATCGCCGTTTACGATGGGCGCAAGCATGTTCCGGTTTATGTTCAGGAAAACATGGTCGGTCACAAGTTGGGCGAGTTTGCCCCGACGCGCCTTTTCCGTCGCCACGGTGGCATGACCAAGCGAGAAACGAAATAGGTTTGTCATTGGTTATTCGTCAATTGTCCTTTGTTAACGCATGGACAAATGGTGAGTGCCAGTGGACAAAGGACTAAAATGGCAAAAGCAATTTTAC
>DASWNL010000658.1:0-5660 GCA_036399215.1 Abditibacteriaceae bacterium | reverse complement strand
TTAATGCTCCGCTTGCACCGTTTGCACAACTTGCCAGGCGACTTTACGCAAATAAGCGGCGAAATCAGCAGGCACATCAGGCGGTGTAAAAGTGATTTTCTCAGGCGATTCATTGAACAAAAAGGCATACCATACTAATCCGGCCAGATAGCAACCGGCGGGGCCAGCGTGATGCGAATCAAATGTCAATTTATCAGGCTTCGAGTCGTATCCAACATGCAACGAATGCGTTTGGTCTGGCAAATCGGATGATTCGGAGGCTTTAAAACCCCACTTCGGATCGGTATCTACCGCGTAAAAGGCATCGCCAACAGGGATAACTTTGACATCTAATTCTTTGGCGACTTGATGATAAGCGGCGCGCGATTTTTCCCACATCTGCTTCTGGTTGGTGGCCCGCTGATTTCTCGTGATATAGCCCCAATCTTTGGAGTCGACTCGATAAGCCCAGGTTTGATGAAGCACGATTTCAGATTGCGGTTGCAATGCTTTCACATAGTCGCGCAGTTTTGTCGCATAGGGTTGATAGGTTTCGACGTTGGGCGAGAGCAGTGAATACTGCTGCATCGTTATAACGTCCCATTTAGTTTCACCCATCAACTCCTTGAGAGATTTGCCGTTATAGATCTTGCCTTTTTCATTGTTGGCGTCAGCTAAAGTAGCTGCCACACCATTCCAATGTTTTTCCAAGGGGCAACCGCCGATTTCGGCGCGCTTCAAAATCAGTTCGTGCCCACCCGATTTAGCAATAGGCACCAGATATTTCGCGGCATTGCCGGAGAAACTATTGCCAATAGCAAAAACGCGCAGCGTGCGTGCCTGACAAGCTGATACAACGCACAACAACAAAACAATGACAAAAACCGACTTTAAAAATTGCTTCATTTATCTTTGCCTACAAGTGCTAATATCTGCGGCTTTAAAATACTCAGCCACAATTTGTAGCCTTCTTCGTTGAGATGCAAGCCATCTTTCTGCAAAATTTCGGGGCGCGGTTTGCCTTCGGCACTGAGCAATTTCGCGTGCGACTCAAGAAACGACAACTTACCGTTCTTGCCATCGTTTTCCTCGATATATTGCTTTACCAAACGATTGAGTTCGCGCATTTTATCGTCAAGTTGCCAGCGCGCAACGCTTGGGTTGGCCGAAATGAAAGCCAAGCGCGTTTCCGGTAGAAAAATGCGCACCAATGAAGCCAACTGCTTGAAATCGTTGGCAACTTGCTCCGGCGATTCCCTGGCTGCAATGTCATTGGTGCCGCCATAGAAAACAATCATCTTTGGTTTATGCGGCAACACGATGCGATCAAAGTAACGAATGCTGTCGCTGATCTGCGAGCCGCCGAAACCTCGATTAAGAACGGTCAGTTCGGGAAAATCTTGGGCCAGCGTTTTCCACAGGCGAATGCTGGAACTGCCTAAAAACAGAACCGCGTTTTGAGGAGGTGGCTTCTTTTTACCGGCAGTTTCAAAGGCTTCAATTTCGGCAATAAACGGCAGTTTCTGAACTTCTGTTGGCGCTTTGGCTGTGGTGTTTGCCGGTGGAGTTTCTGTCTGGGCAAAAAGAGGGCAACATAGCGCTGTTAAAGTGGCCAACAAACGACAATGACGATGCAAATAAGATTTCATATTTGATTCCAATCGAATACCACACCCAAAACATCCGGCGCGTTATTCACCATTTCCTGATAAATCTCCGGCGCTTGATGGATTGGCAAACGGTGCGTTACCAATTCGCTAAAACGCAGTTTATTCTGGCTCATCAAAGTTAAGCACTGCCTCACTTCATCAGAATCAAAACCGCAGGTTATAGCAATAGTGGGTCGCTTGCCATGCGTTTGATGAAAATCGAAGGTAATTGGTTGAGGATACCAACCTTGCAACAAAAGCTGCCCCTGCTCGCGCAAAAGGCTGATGCACGGATCGAATTGGTCAGAGCGACCTGTGGTTTCGATAACTACATCAGCGCCTTTTGGTTTAATGCAACGCACGACTTCGTCTAAATCTCGCTCTTTGATATTTACCGCGAAGTCAGCACCACATTGACGGCTCAACTCCAGACGCGGCGTGTTTATGTCGGCAACGATTACCGTCGCGCCCCGCAAGCGCGCCAACTGCGCACTGCCCTGCCCGATTAAGCCTTGCCCGGTCACCACCACTAAGTCACCAATCTTAATGTTGAGCATATTGATACCGCGTAAGCTCACAGCGGGCAAAGCGACTAATGTAGCGGCAATCGAGTCGCAATTTTCAGGAATAACAATAGGCGCACGGTCACCCTGTGATGTAACGATGGCATGACTGACGTGCGCTCCCATCCAGGTTGGCGAAAAAGATTCCGGCAAGCGGCTTGACCTGAACAAAACGCGCTGGCCGATTTGAAATCCAGTAGCACTCTGGCCCAATTGTTCAACAACACCGACCGATTGATAACCGGGCACGGTGGGAAACTTCAATTCAGGCCGCTGCCCGGTCAAAGCCCAAATTTCCGTGCCCTGCGAGATGCCCGAATACTCGGTGCAAATCAAAACTTCATCGGCACGTAATTCAGGCAAATCATAACTTTGAATTTCAATCTGATTAACTGTCGGAAAAACAATCGCTTGTGCTTGCATAGTTCAATCAACACAATAAGTAAAGGCTTAAAGGGTATTTCAAAAGTCGCAAAAGAGAAATTCATGTGT
Organism: Abditibacteriaceae bacterium; assembly: GCA_036399215.1. Lineage (GTDB taxonomy): Bacteria > Armatimonadota > Abditibacteriia > Abditibacteriales > Abditibacteriaceae > DASWNL01. Next base: position 2,977 of record DASWNL010000658.1, on the reverse strand, counting down.
TGTTTATGGATTCCACCTGCCCGCTTGCGGGCAGGTGGAATCCATAAATGATGCCGCTTAACACTTGCTGACTTTTGAAATAGTCTTTAGTATAAAACTGTGAATCCACCATCGGGGCGAGTGAAGGTTGCCGCGTAACTCCACACCGGCAAGCCGTTTTTCTGCCCGGAAGCATTAGCAAGCGGTCGCCCGTTTTTATCATAAAGCTGCCAGAGAATCTTGCCGCCGCGTGCCCAGGCGGTGTTTTCATCCCAGACCAACAAAGTTTGACCTTCACTGTTCACAGCTAAAGCCGGATGCTTGCGGTTTTCACCTTTGCCGGATGCTTCGATGATGTTCGTAGCCTGCATGGCCGCGTCCAACGGCGAATAAAAAACGCGCTGGTCGCTTTCCCACGTGGCCAAAGTTGTGTCACCCAATTTATCTAAAGCATAGCTGCTCATCGGGCAAGCATTGATTTTCCAATCGTGAATCTTCTTACCGTTAAAGCTTTTGCCGGAGTCAGTAGAAAACAAAGCAAAGGTGTCGCGATTTACCATTTCCGTCGCAGCGCGAAAGAGCAAAGTTACTTTTCCGTCATTATCGGCCATTAACTTCAACTGACAGCAGCCGCAAACGCCGGTCGGCTCGTTCCAGGCGGGTGTTTCTTTAGTAAAAGTAGCGCCGTCATCTGTGGAACGTGCAATCCACACGTGGCGCCCGGCTTCGTCTTGCCCGGCTTTGTCGTTGGCGTGCCACACAACATAAACGCGGCCTTCATCATCGGCAGCTAAGGAGCCGCCGCCGTCCAGATTGAAGGTCTTCGTCATCAAATTGCGCTGCGCTTCAAAAGCGCTGCCATCGTCTTTCAATCGCGAAAACAGATAAGGCGATGCACCATGTTTTCTATTGATTTCGGGGGTCCATGCGTTACGCGGTTGGGCTTCGCCTGAACCATTCCACGCTACAAAAACGCGCTCATTGCGGCCAACGGCCAGTTGCGCGCCGCGAATGGTGCCCATCGCGATGGCGCTACCCGCCTGCGAGTTGATGCGTAGCGGCGCGCTCCACACTTTGCCCCAGTCATTTGAGCGTTGATACCACACATCACAAGCGCGCGGCTCGCCTTTGAGAAATACCAGATGCACCGCGCCGTTCTTAGCCACAACCTGCGGCTGCATGGCGCCTTCGGGCAAGCGCGCAACTTGAATATCAGGTTGAATATCAGGAGCCGCTTGAACGCAGCCCTGAATGCACATAAAAAGAAAGAGTCCGAATTTACGAATGAAGAACATGATGCTCCTTAAGCGTATTGCTTGGAGAAGCAGCGAACAACACAGTTGCCGCTTTTGCATCAAACGCAAAAAATTGTGAGTTGCCTGGGGCCATGCGCGCCTAAAACCAGAATGCGTTCGATATCGCCGGTGCGGCTGGGGCCGGTAATAAAGCTCATCAGGCTGGGCAAGTTCTCACCATAAGTGGCACGCAACAATTCAAAGGCAGCAGGCAAATCGGGCAAAAGTTGCGCGCGACGCGCTAAAACCACATGATGCGGTGGCAAAATCGAAAGCGCGCGGCCTCCGGCACTGCGTGCTGTAATCAAAACGCTGCCGGTTTGGGCAATCAAGGCATCGCACAGTGTAATGCCGGCATCGCATTTTTCCAGTTCATCGCGGTCGTAACCTTCAGTAATAGAAAGCGAAGGCACATCCAAGGCACGCACTGCCAAATTAGTTAAATCACCAGCATGGAAAGCAATACGTTGCCAACTGTTTTCATCGCGCAATTTTTGCAAGGCGGTTGGCAGTTCCTCTTCGCTTTCCAACAGATGAAAATCGGCCTTCAAGCCTTCGGCATTGCGCGCAAAAAGCGCCGCCCATTCATCCCAGTTTTCGCCAGTTGGTGGCAGCCACTGTTTCCATTGCGAGCCGTTGATAACGGGAAGCGTAAGTCCTCCGCCAGGGGAGGCGGGATGGGGGCCAGAGTGATGCCCATGCGCGCCGGGTTTGGGTGCCGGCATCTGCAAGGCGCGCTTGATTTTGGAAAGAATTGCTTCACGGCTGCCCCGTTGTTGGCCTGTCATCATTGGTCTCCCCGTTTTGCCTGCCATTCTTCACGAAACGAACGGCGCGCCAATTTGGGAAAAGTGCGCGCGCCTGTCCAGGCTTTCAATGGATCAAGCGGCGTGCGATCAACTAAGCGATGAAACGGCTGAAACACACGCCCGGCTACCATTGCCAATTGATAAAGCGCTGGGCGCTGCATCAAAAAGCTAAAGCCTTTCCACGCCAAACTTTCGGGAAACTTCGGCTTTTCCCCTGCGGCGTTGCGGCGACTTTGCAACAGGTGGTGATGCAAATCTATTTTCACAGGACACGCTTCGGTGCAGGCGCCACACAACGAAGAGGCACCAGATAAATGTTTCCACTCTTGCAAACCGCGCAAATGCGGCGTGATAACGGCGCCAATTGGGCCTTGATAAGTGGTGCCGTAAGTATGGCCACCAACATTTTTGAAAATCGGACAAACATTTAAGCAGGCGCCACAGCGAATGCAATGCAGGGCATCACGCTGTTCAGGGTCGGCCAATAGTTCGGTGCGCTTGTTATTCAACAAAACAACGTGCATCTCTTCGGGGCCATCCGGTTCATCCTCGCGGCGTGGGCCGGAGAGCATGGTGTTGTAGCCAGTCAGAGGCTGCCCGGCACCGGTTGTGGCGAGCATCGGCAAGAACAGAGCGAGATCATCTAAGCGCGGCAGGACTTTTTCGATGCCAACCAGCACAATATGCACGCGCGGCAGGCTCATCGTCAGGCGCGCGTTGCCTTCATTTTCCGTAATGGAAATGGTGCCGGTTTCAGCGATGGCGAAGTTAGCACCGGTAATGCCAACATCGGCTTCAAGGTATTTGCGGCGCAAAACGCGGCGCGCAATCATCGTCAACTCTTCGGGGCTGTCGGTTGGCTCACTGCCCAGTTTCTCTTGAAACAGGTCACTT
>DASWNL010000657.1:0-10580 GCA_036399215.1 Abditibacteriaceae bacterium | reverse complement strand
TATTCTTTTCTTCGGCCACGCGCTTTAGCGCCGCCATCAAAAGGCCACGCTCTTCGATTTCACGTTCGGCTTGCTTGGCGGCGGCTTTTTCCGCTGCTTTGATTGCCGCTTTAGTTGGCCCCTTGGTCGCCGTTTTTGTTGTCTTCGTGGTTGTTTTTGTCTCCATCATCACTCCTATCCGTTTCCCTCGCTTCCGCCCTATCTAAAGAGGCAAAAGAAAAAGTGGGCCACTCGGAACCCACTTTTCGGAAACGTCACCAAATTGTCTCCGCTCAGGCTGCAACTGCTATTTTACACTTTTTTTCATTTCCGCGCCATATTCGCGCTTATTACACGAACTTCCGCGCCCTGCGTTGCCTCCAAAAGACGCTAAAGGAGATTTCATGCATTTTAAAACAGCCACTTTGCTTTCTTGCGTCGCTTTGCTGCTTTCCTCGTTTATGCTTCAAGCGCAGCCCATCTTACCAGGCCCGGCCACTGTGCCTCAACCTTTTATCCCGCCACCTCCGCTGGAAAGCCCGCATAAAGCCATCAAAGAGTTTGTGCAGGCTTTGAATGAAAAAAAGTGGCAGGATGCCTCGCAGCGCGTCTTGGGCGGAAAACCTGAAGCCGAACTCAAGCCCGTCATCGAGGATTTAAAAGCCGCGTGTGGCGGTTGGCGCCTGACTGTGGAAGATGTGCTAACAACGCATGATGAAGAAACCGATTTCACCGACGCTCGCATTCGCCTCCGCCTGCAAGACCGCATCGGCAACAAGATTTTTCATGAGGAACGTTTGTCATTGCGAATGCAAAATAAGATGTGGAAAATACTGCCACTTTCGGTGGGAGAAGAGCGCAACGCTTTGTGGGGCAACTTCGATAGCGATATATTGAAAAACCTCGCTACCTGTTTTTTCACGCCCGAATTTCTCCTCAAATCCAAAAGCATGGAGTGCATGAACAACATGAAGCAACTGGCTTTGGCCGCCATGCAATTCGTGCAGGATTGGGATGAGAAATATCAGTTTAAAGCCGATAACTTCGCGCCTTTCCTGATGCCTTATATGCGTAACGAAGAGATTCTCATTTGCCCGGCGCATCCCGATGTAGCTATCGGCTATTCCTTCAACGCCAAGTTGCAAAACGTGACGATGGCTCAAATTCAAGAGCCATCAAAAACCGTTTTGTTTTATGAGGGGCAAAACGAAAAATTAGATTTCCGCCACGGCACGCGCACCGCCGTCGCCTTTGCCGACGGACACGTTTCTCTCGTTAATGCCGAAGATGCCAAAACTCTGCGCTGGAATCCTTAACTCAGCGCATTTCTGGCCGCTTTAATTGTCTTATCAATGTCGTCTTCGCTGTGTGCGAGGGAAATAAACGCCGCTTCAAACTGTGAAGGCGGCAAATAGATGCCTTGTTCCAGCATTGCATGAAAAAAGCGGCCAAAGGCGGCTGTATCGCTGGTTTTGGCTGCGTTGTAATCGGTTACAGGCGCGGTGCTGAAAAACAGCGTCCACATCGAGCCAAAGCGATGCAGTTGCGCAGATGTGCCAGTTTTTGCCAAAACTTCGCGCAAGCCAGCTTCCAGGCGGGCGCCTAATCTTTCCAAACGAGCATAACTTTCTTCATTTAAGGCGCGCAACGTGGCTAATCCGGCAGTCATGGCGATGGGATTACCGCTTAATGTGCCGGCCTGATAAACCGGCCCGGCGGGCGCTACGCACTCCATAATCTCACGTCGCCCGCCATAAGCGCCAACAGGGAAACCGCCGCCGATAATTTTGCCCAGCGTGGTTAAATCGGGCGTGATACCGCAGATTTCTTGAAAGCCGCCCGGCGCCACGCGAAAGCCGCTCATCACTTCGTCAAACAGCAAAAGCGCACCGGCTTTTTGCGTTTCTTCGCGCAGCATTTCTAAAAAGCCCTGACGCGGCAAAATCAAACCCATATTGGCCGGCAAAGGCTCGGTTATAACGCAAGCTAATTCGTCGCCGACTTCTTGAATCAAAGCGCGCACGCCATCCGTATCGTTGTATTCGCCAACAATGGTATCGGCGGTTTGCTGGATGGTGACCCCGGCGGAATCAGGCACGCCTAAAGTCAAAGCGCCAGAACCGGCTTGCACTAAAAGGCCGTCACTGTGCCCATGATAGCAACCAGCGAATTTAATGATCTTGCGGCGTTTAGTGAAGCCGCGCGCCACGCGAATGGCACCCATGACAGCTTCGGTGCCTGAATTGACCATGCGAACCATCTCAATGGAGGGCACACGCGCAATCACTTCACGCGCCATTTCCACTTCAAGGGAGGTAGGCGCGCCAAAACTGGCGCCCTTATCCAACTGCTCGCGCACTTTTTCATGCACGAAAGCAGGCGCATGACCATGAATAAGCGGCCCCCACGAACCAACATAATCCAAAAGTTGGTTGCCGTCCTCATCCCAGAGGTAAGCACCCTGCCCGCGCACCATGAAACGTGGCGCACCGCCAACCGATTTAAAGGCCCGAACGGGCGAATTGACGCCGCCGGGCATGAGGTCCTGCGCCTGTTCAAAGAGCGCCGTGCTACGCGAAATTGAAAGCAAATCTTGGTTTTTGGGTAAGTTCATTGCATCAAGCGTTTGGGCAACCGCTGTTCCTTTGCATTAATCTTGGCATAAATCACAGGGAACTGTGGATGAGCCAATCGTTTACTGCTCGTTGAATTATAATTATTGTTACATCTTGCTTTCGCCGTAGAGGGGAATTTATTATGACCAATCAGTCGTTACATGGACGTTCGTTATACAAACATCGCTCACATAGCCCACGACGTTTACGGCGTGGGGCGGCGCTGGTTGAATTTGCGATGGTGGTGCCTATTCTCATTTTTATGATTTTAGGCATCATGGAGTTTGGCTGGTATGCCAAGAATCAACTGACAGTTGCTAACGCCACACGCGAAGGCGCACGTCAGGCTTCTCTGGGCAGAACTACCGGAGAGATCGAAACCCGTGTAAGAAACAGTGCAGCCCCGGTCACGATTAACGAGGTTGAATTGAGATATTCAGATGAGTCGGGCACCAATTTCCCCAATACTCTCGGCAATAACGGCAGTGAGAATAACGCGCCAGCCGGTAGAATGGTAAGAGTCACGTCGAAAGCCGCACACCGTTCACTCACCTCGCTTTCCTTGTTTGGGAGTGAAATTAGAGTAACGGTAATTATGGTGCGAGAACGCAATTAAGGCTCTGGTCTTAAAGGATTATTATGACGAAGTTGCCTTTATACTCTTCGATTTTTCCATCCCGTCCTGCACAATTGCAGAGGCATACCCCCCGGCGCGGCACTGTTATGCATGTTGTAGCCGGCTCAATGGTTATGCTCTGTGGCTGCGCGGCTCTGGCGGTGGATTACGGCATTCTTATTTCGGACAAAAACCAACTCCAACGTGCCTGCGATGCAGCAGCACTTGGTGGTGCTACGCACCTGCCGAATACCACTGATGCACAAAACAAAGCGGCATTAGTGGCTGGCCTTAATCGCGTGCCTGATGATGACACCAACGATCTGACTTACACGTTTCTAGAGAACAACTCCAGAATTCGCGTTACTGCTTTGCGCCGGCGTTCATTGTTCTTCGCTCGCGTATTCGGCCAACAATCCGGTCTGGTGCGGGCCAGCGCTATGGCGACGCTGAGGAGCAATTCTACACCTCTGATTTCGCCTATTGGCATTGATACCACCACAGCCAACACTTTCGCGCCGGGCGGCCTTCCCCTACCGGGCACCTTAAATCGCACAACGCTGACTCTGATAGAACATAAAAAATCTCCATTCGCATTAAATAGCATGATTCTGTTTGATATGCGCTCGGTAGATACCAATGCAAAAAGCCCAACGAAAATGCGGGAGCAACTCGATGGCACGGTTGATCCGCCTATCGAAGTGACTCCGGCTGTGCCGCCGGCGGCACCAACGGATTTTTTGGATGCGTTGAACGCAAACATAGGCCCGCAAACCAACAACTTTTTAGATGCCATGCGCACGCGCTTTCAGGCAGCGGCAGGCGCCCCCTGGTTTGATACCGACCCCTTGCGTCCCGCTGATTACATAGATTATGTTGGGCAAAATTATGACAAGGTCTTATCCGGCAGCGAACCATCCAATGGCCCGGCGCCGTTCTATCGCAACCCGCGCATACTGGGTCTGATTGTTACCAATCCAGCTCCCATTCCTTCGGGTGGCAATATGAACACTCCTGTGCTTGACTTTGCGCCGGTTTACGTGGAAAACATTACGCAGACCGCCGATAAAACGGATATGACCGTGCGCTTCCTGCCCCGTAACTCCGGTCTTTTGGGTGGGCAGGCCGTATTACTTGAGTGATCTCCATGCAGTATCAATACAAAAGGGCACCACATTTTTGTGGTGCCCTTTCTTTTGCTGTTCGTTTTCATCTGCATTCGCGCGGATGCTTCTTTTCCAAAATCTCCGCCCACTGACTGCGCCCGGTTTCTCTCAAACGCTTTAAATAATTCGGCAGCGCGCCGCGTGTGTGCAAAGGGCCACCTTCAGCAACGACAATCGCCATCGGGTCATGCGGATGCGTGGCCGTTTTCATCATTTCACCATGCCACTTATCCAACATTCGCATCGCTTGATTGACTAAATCAGGCTGCGCCGAAGCCAGATCGTTTTGCTGATGCGGGCCGTTCTTCACATCAAACAGCATAATATCGGGAAAAGCGTGCAAGCCATCGTGATAGGAGCGAATGCAGAGGTAGTCACCCCACCGCACACTTCGCTGGCAACTCCACGCGCCCTGCGAAACCACCAGATAATCGCGCCCCGCATTAAATCCATTTTTAAATGAATCTGTAAAAGGCACGCCATCCCAATTATTTGGCACAGAGCCACCGCACAATTCGATGGTCGTAGCAGCAAAATCATAATGATAATGCAAGGCTTCATCTACCCACCCAGTTTGATTGTCCGTTACGCCAGGCCAAACCACAATTAGCGGCACACGAGTCGTAATATAATCGGCAGTTTGATGATCGCCGTAGATGTTGAACTCGCCCAAATTTTCGCCGTGATCAGAAGAGATTATGATTACGGTTTCATCTAAAATACCGGCGGCTTCCAGAGCATCGAGAATTTTGCCAACGTGTTCATCGGCATAGCGCACGCCGCAATCGTAACCATCGAACATGGCACGCACACTATCCATTGAATCGGCTTGAAGCGGCTGGCGCGGATATTTATCATTAAAGTAATCCTTGCCTTCAAAGCCACCGATTTCCTGCGCCGAATGTGGGCCACAACCGTTCCAGTGACTTTGTCGCACCTCTTCAGTTAGCCAATCCGGCACAGGCTCATCTTGAAACGGATTACCCCAACTTTCCGGCACGCGATAGGGCGTATGCGGATCCCACAAGTTGACGTGCAAGAACCAGTTATCACTTCGCGCATTGCGTTCAATCCAATCAATAACAACCGGAGAAACTTCTTCGGCGCTTTCCATCCCGCCTTTGCCCGTATTGTAGATTTCATTAAAGCCTGCATACCAATGCCACGCCGAATGGCGCTCGCCAAAGGGGCTAACCGTAACCGTTTTAAGCCCGGCGCGGCGTAAAGCCGCCATCCATCCTGTGGTGCCGAATAAATCTCGAAAGGCGCGATTCGGCCCTTCAATAAAAGGCTGAGCCGCCACGCCGCCGTGATTAATCACGCCCGTATGAAAGCCGCAACGCCCTGAAAACAGCGCGCTACGCGAAGGTAAGCACGGCGCATCAGTTACGTAGAAATTTGTAAAACGCACGCCACGCGCCGCTAAAGCATCAATAACCGGGCTGGTATCACGATGATAGCCGTAACAACCCAGATGATCGGGGCGCAAAGAGTCAATATCGAGGTAAAGAAGGCGCATAGGATTATGTTAGCAATTTCCTGCTCGATGTCAGCAGTATCAAGAATCCATTTTGCAGTCTTAGGGCACCCGCGAAACGGAAACGTTAGGCGCCGAAGGCAGAATCGGCTTACCCTGCGATTCTTTGACTGGCGGCAATAATCGGGGAGGCATGGGCGCGAGAATGCCTTCACCAGAGGGGAAATTACGACGAACTGATTCTTTCGGTATGCGGTGCGGCGAAGCATTTCCACTTTCAACCGCAGGCGCTGGAGTAGTCGCTGGAACCATCCTCGGCGCACGCGCATTCACAATGCCTTCGCGCCCAAAACCAAGCGGCATTTGCGCCGCTAAAAACAGGCGAGAATCGGGAGCAAAGGACGCTGGATTGCGCCACCACTGAAAAACAGAAGTTGCGGCACTCCATTCAAGAGGTGCGCCTTCATCGTTGTGCAAAACCCAACCGAAACGCACTGGCTCTGCCTGCACAGCACGCTGGGACGGTTTTAAATCAGGCAATGCCTCAAGAGGCACGGCAGCTTCATAAAATGTCAGGTTCCGCTGTTCATCGCGGCGCGAAACGCAACGCGCCTCGCGAGGCAAAGCAAAGCCAGGCATCTTAATTTGCCCGCCCGCTTGTGCCGACAAAATCAAGCTCCAATCTGTGTCTCGAAACGGCCCGATTTCAGGCTTGCCTTGGCCTCGCGTGCCAAAAGCCAATTGCAAAGCGTCTCCACGGCCAAAAGTTGTAGCATCGGGTGTGGCTCGCAGGTGCGGTTCTTTGATCTGCGCTGCGACGTAAAGATAATTTTCATCCCACAACAAAGCAACTTTGGCTTCTTCGATTTTCGCCTGAGAAGGACGGATTTCCATCCACGAGGCACGTTTCCACTCGCCCAGGTCACCATCCAGACGCACACTGTTTTGCGTGCTGGTAGCACAGGCGATGCGCAAATCCTGTTGCCAGGCACCACTACCGCCGGGCACATCCAGCGCAACAATTACGCTGTAAAAGCCAGTGCGCGAAATCTTGGTGCGTGAGGCTGAAAAATCATAATCGCGAATTTCACCGGCGCCGAGCGTAAACTTCCGCTCATTTTGTTTTAATTCCCAACCGGGCGGCGCTTTCAAGCGCAAAATGCCCGAAGCTGGTTGCAATAAAACGTTTTGCAAACGCACGCTAATCTGACTAGGCCCGCCGGAAACCATTTGCGTAAGTGGCAAGGCGCGCGCGGCAACGGGCGGAATTCCGCTTACCTTACCGTTGCGTAGCGCCCATGCTACGGTTGATGGGGCCGCATTGCTGACAATGTAAACCGGCCCTGTCAGCGGAACTTTTAAATTATTGTCCGATGGTAGCGCGTTACCAAAAACATCCAACAGGCGCGCGCCCAGCAACCGTGTTTGAAGCGTGGCGGGTGTATTGCCAGTGCGCGAGGGCCAAATTAAAGCGATGGAATTGGTGCCGACCTGAAACAAAGCGCCACACAGTGCCGGAGAACGCGGAAATAAATCTTCTACGAAGGTGGCGTCTTCGAGCATTTTGGTCATCTGCGCGAAAGCTGCCGCCTGTGCGTAACGCGCCTGACTCGAAGCGGTAGATGTGTCATCAAGCAAAGGGACGCTCATGCTCGCGGCGCCGCCCATAATGGAAAGCGCATAGCGCGAAACCATATCGTCCGCTGCTGCTAATGGACTGGCATACCAATCGGCCTTTTGTGGCAATTGCGCCCGAACATGCAAACCCGTCTTGGCAATGCGCGCCGCGCCTACTGTTGCCATCAAAGCGCGGCGCAGAGCTTCGGGGTGCGCCACATCGCCGGGAATGGCTGCTTGCGGCACCTGGCCAACGGAAGTGAGAAGTCCCAGAGGCGTCATGATTACGGCTCTGCCGGAATCTATGCCGGAATCTGTGCCGCCAGTTTGCACTTTGTCGCCGATTTCCAAGGGCCAAACCCAGGACGCATCGGGACGGGCCAAACGGGCCGATGCTAAGAAAGAGGGGTCGAAGCCAACCTTTTGTGTGCCGGAAGTGGAAGAAACAGACGTTGTAGAAGCTAATTCCCAGGTTTTTACAGCCGCATAGCGCGTCAAAACCGGCAGGGTGCGGTTTGCTTCTATTGTAGAATTGGCGCGTATGCCTTCGTCCAATACGGCTAAGGTGGCTAAATTGCGTGCCAACCGAGCGCGCATCTGATTATCTACAACGCCAAGCGACACATCGTTGTTGGCGTCAAGGATTTTCGAGCGTAACACCCGCGCTCCGCATCGCGCGTAAAAATGGAGACTCGTTTCGTCCAACAAAAGCGGCGTGTCCAATATAAAGAACGATTGAGGTCGAAAGCCCGCTTGCGGTTTAGCAACAATGGCAAAAGGCCACGCGGCGTAGCTCCATTTTTCGCTGCCATGCCGGCGCACCTGAGCCTTCAATACATAAGAGCCGCGCTGCGCAACGGCAAATAAATCGCGGATGCGAATTTCGCTACGGGCTTCCAGGTTGTAATCGCCGCTTTTTTGGTGGCGCTTTTGGCCGCTGCTATCGGTAATCTGCCAACGCAGTTGCACGCGGCACGCCTGGGGGCTTTGGTTGGCAATTTTAATCGTCAATAAGGGCGCGGTTTGAGTTTGTAGGGTGTCGCTATCCCAAAAGATACCCGACGCTTCCTCGCCACTGGCTTCCACTTGCAAACCGCCTGGTTGGGCATTAGCCGAAGCCACACCCAACAAACAAGGAAGAAGCACAAAAAGAAGCCGGCAATAATGAAATTCCATGATTGGCCTCCGGTGCAGTTTGGGAAAGAGATTTAAAAGAAAATTTGAATCAAGCTAAACGCGCTCGCACATCTTCTATTTCAAGCCCGCTTACCACAATGACTTTATCGCGTGATTTATTACCGCGCCCCAAAGTCAATGCATTTTTGGGGCAGCGTAGCGCATCATGCAAAACTTCGATAACAGCCTCGTTCGCGGCGTTCTTAACCGGTGGTTCCGATACGGACATTAATAAAACACCATCACGCACGCCAACTATGCTGTTTTTATGACCGCGTGGCGTAACGCGAATAGGAATCAGCACGCCGTTTTTACTCGTTGTGAGATTAACAACAGGTTTTTCTGGCACCTTAATGTCGGCAGTTGCCCACCATTAACTACTTAGTTCACGCGCGCGTTCTGTTGCAGCCTGAACAGCATCCATAACGGCGCCGCGCAACCCATTGCGCTCTAATTCGTGCAAACCGGCGATAGTGGTGCCGCCCGGTGAAGTCACTTGATCCTTCAAAACGCCGGGATGCTGGCCGGTTTCCAAAACCATCTGGGCCGCGCCGAGAACAGTTTGCGCGGCCAAACGTGTTGCAGCCTCACGGGAAAGCCCCATGCGCACACCTGCATCGCTCAGGGCTTCAATAAACACATAAACGTAAGCCGGGCCAGAGCCTGATAAACCGGTGACGGCATCCAGTAATTTTTCTTCGACATCAACCGCTAAGCCAACCGCGCCAAAGATGCGCCGCCCCAGAGCTTGATGCTCTTCAGTCGCATGCATGCCCCGGCAAATAGCAGCAGCACCCTGCCCGACCAGACAAGGAGTGTTAGGCATCACGCGCAAAACAGGAACAGGCCTGGAAAAGCAATTTTCGAGTTGCGTGGTAGAAAGACCGGGCGCAATCGAAATCAGAGTGTGTTGCGAGCCGACAATATCGTGTAGAGGTTTCAGCGCCGTCAACATGATCTGCGGCTTAATCGCCGCTAAAATCACATCGGCATCGCGGCAGGCATCTTCAGGCGAAGTTGACGCTCTTAAACCCAACTCTGAAGCCAGACTTTGCGCGCGCGCCGCGTCCACATCATAAGCGATGATATTTTCCGGCGCGTAAACCCTGGCGGCAATGAGGCCGCGTATCAGCGCCGCGCCCATCGCGCCCGCACCCAAAAAGGCAATGGAGGACATTTTGAAGGATGAAGGATGAGGGATGAAGGCGGAGGGATAAAACCTTTCTGCCTTCATCCCTCATCCTTACTTACCGCTCCCACGCCCGCCGTTCGGCGGTGTAATCAGGAGAATTGTAACTGGATGCGAAAGAAGAGTTGCCGGCTTGCGGAGCCGGAGGCGTTGCCGCACTGGTTGGTGGGATTCCGCCTTGCAGAGCAGCCGAAGACGGCGCTGTCTGCCCCTCGGTCATCTCACGGAAGAAATGATCGCTGTTGGCAGCATAATCGGTTTCGTCGCTGGTAATTTCAAATTCGGCGGGGGTGAAAAGAAAGATCATTTCGCCGAGTTTCATGGCGTGGCCGCTTTGGCCCTGCGAGCCATCAATGCCGTAACACACGCCGCTCATGAAATCTATAATGCGCACTGCCGTCACGCGGTCAACCGCTTCAAGATTGACAATCACAGCCGAGCCGGTTTTCAGGCAATCAGCGGCGACGGTAGCTTCATCAAGGCGCTTTGGCTTGATGGTGTAGATATTCTTCTCACGCGAACGCAACGTCGGATTCGTGGCGCGCATCCGCGAGGAAGAAGCGCCAGTGAAATTGCCCCCAGAGCTTCCGATACCAGCGCCCGGTGTGCTGGCCGAACTTGCAGAGAAATTACTGCGACCGGATGCACTGCCTGATGCACTGCCTGGATAAGTCGATGAAGCGTATTTGCTGGAAGGGTTGTTCATGGAACCAGCGGAGTAATCGGGGCTATCATAGCTGGATTC
>DASWNL010000656.1:0-7028 GCA_036399215.1 Abditibacteriaceae bacterium | reverse complement strand
TCTCCCACGCGCTCTTCTAAAATTCAGATGGCGGAAACACCATTCCCTGAATTGAAGATGCCGCTGGGCCACGAAGAAATCTGCACCATTTTGCCGCATCGCTATCCATTTCTCCTGGTAGACCGCATCTTGGAAGTTGAGCCGGGCGTGCGTTGCGTCGGCTTGAAAAACGTTTCCGCCAACGAAGAGCATTTTAACGGGCACTTTCCCGGTCACCCCGTCATGCCCGGCGTTTTGATTCTTGAAGCGATGGCCCAGGTTGCCGGTGTTTTGATTCTGGTCACGCGCAATACACCGGGCGCGCTCAGTTATTTCGCTTCGATTGAAAAGGCGCGTTTTCGCCATCCAGTGCGACCTGGCGATCAGGTGATTACCGAAGCGACTTTGCAAGTTTTGCGCGGCTCGTTATGCAAAGCGCACGTTGTAGGTCGTGTAGATGGCCAAGTCGTCGTTGAAGCGGATTACACTTTTTTCACAACCAATGGCGAGGCGGCGCGGGCTGTGCATTCGCAGCAGATGGCGAGTCTGGGCCAGGCACAGGCACCCGGCGGTGCGAATTTACCGCCACTTGTTTCTATTCCTCCTGCTGTTGCCGAAGCCGCCGCGCAAGCTACAGCACAGGCTGCTGCCCAGCCTGTTGCACAACCCTCAGGCAATGAAGGTAAAGCTGTGCCTTCCAACGGTGCCGCGCCTACGACACCTGCAACGCAAGGGACAACACACGGAACAACGCAAACGCTGAGTGCCACGCGCACGGCGCCCTCTATTAGTGTGTTGCCGCCGCGCGCCTACGAAGGGCCGACTTTCGTGCATCCCAGCGCGATTGTTGATCCGCGCGCTGAGCTTGAAGAAGGTGTCTGGATTGGGCCGTTTTGCATTATTGAAGGCAATACGCGCGTGGGCGCCGGGACGGTTCTTGAATCGCACGTTGTCGTAAAGCAGCACACCAGCCTGGGACGCCGTTGCCGCGTTTCGCCTTATGTTGTCTTGGGGCATGAGCCGCAGGACGTTAAGTTTCATGGTGAAGAAAGCTATCTGCGCATCGGCGATGATAACGTGCTGCGCGAAATGGTAACGCTGCATCGTGCTACAGGCGAAGGCTCGCAGACTGTAATCGGCAACAATAACATTTTGATGGCTTATGTTCATGTCGGGCACAACTGTAGCATCGGCTCGAACACCATGATCTCCAATTCAACCGGCATCGCAGGCCATGTTACCATTGAAGATAAAGTTGTCATCGGCGGCTTTGTCGGCGTGCATCAATTCGCGCATATTGGCAAAATGGCGATGCTGAGCGCTATGAGCAAAGTAGTGCAGGATGTGCCGCCGTTTTGCTTAGCCGATGGGCGCCCGGCGAAGATTACCGGCCTCAATATTCGCGGGCTGCGCCGTAATGGTATCAACAGCGATCAGCGCAACCAGGTCAGTTCGGCTTTTAAATACCTTTACCGTTCGGGCCTCAATACCTCGCAAGCGCTCGAAAAAATCTACGCCGAAGTGCCGCCCAGCGAAACCCTCGATTACTTTTTGCAGTTCGTCGAGCGCGTGCGCGAAGGAAGACTGGGACGACAAGACGAAACGCCACACCTTTAGAAATTTTGAATTTTGAATTTTAAATTATGAATGAACAAGGCCAATTCAAAATTCAAAATTCAAAATTCAAAATTCTCTTCATCGCGGGCGATGTTTCGGGTGATATTCACACCTCTCTGCTCATGCGCGAAGTCGCGTCGCGTCATCCTGAGTGGAAATTGGTTGCTGTCGGCGGGGCGCAAATGCAAAAGGCAGCACGCGAAGCGGGCGGCGAAGTTTTGGGTGATACCTCAACCTATGGCGTGATAGGTTTTGTGCCTTCGCTGCTCTTAGCACCGCGCCTTTTAAAACTCTGGAATCGAATTCAAAGTTGGATTGTGCAGGCGCCACCCGATGTCGTAGTTTTATGCGATTGGGGCGCGTTCAACGGGCGCTTACTGCCGTTCCTCAAAGCGCAGAATATACCGACGCTTTATTACTTCCCACCGCGCTCCTGGCAGCAGCAAGGCGAAGGCGGTCTTGGCATCGCGCCGTTTGTTTCTAAAGTAGCTACGCCTTTTGAATGGTCGGCGCGGCGCTTGAAAGAAGTAGGATGCGACGCCGAATGGGTTGGGCATCCGCTCTTAGAAATTGTCACGCCTTCAAAGCCCATTGCCGAATTGCGACGCGAATTTGGTGCTGATGAAAACTCAAAACTCATCGCGCTTTTACCCGGTTCGCGCGCTTTGGAGTTACGCTACATCGCGCCGCATCTGGCGCGCAGCGCGCGGCTTTTGCAACAGAGAAATTCCCAACAGACGTTTCGTTTTGTTGTGGCGCTGGCAAGCGGGGGCACGCAGCGGGCGGCGCGTTATTTTGATGAAAACTTTCAACTGGTCGAAGGCCGCACAAGTGATGTTTTACTGGCCTGTGATGCCGCAATAGTCAAAAGCGGCACGGCCACTTTAGAGGCCGCTGTGGCCGGTGTGCCCCAGGTTGTGGTTTATGATGTGCCGGCAGCTATAGGCTTGCAATGGAAATTAACCGGCTTAAGCCGTAAAATTCCCCTTGTTGCCATGCCGAATATCATTTTGGGGCGCCCCGCCGTGAAAGAATTGCTCGGCCCGGCGTGCCGTGCTCATAACATTGTGCCGGAAGTGGAAAAGCTGCTGATTGATGAGACGCGACGACAAAAAATGCGCAATGATTACGCTCAGGTGCGCCGCGCGTTGGGTAGTGAACTACCAAAAGGCGCCACACTGCGCACGGCAGAAATTTTGGAAGAGTTAGTTTGCTAAAAATCTTTGAGAAGGGAGACGAAAATGAGTTCAATGTTGAAGAACTTACACCCACGAAAGCGAGCAGCCTTAATAGGCGCAACAGGTGGTCTGGCGGCGATGATTGGTCAGGCCTGGTTGCCTGAAGAAGCGTATAGTTACTATCGCTTCAAAAAGCAGTTTCGCAACGGTGTGGCCTGGGGCATTGGCATCGGCGGTGGAATAGTTTGCGCTTGCAACCTGTTAATGTTCATCGCTGATCGCGCCGCGCCTGACGACATGGAAACCACCGATGAGGTTTCTTCTGAGGTTTCTTCCCGCAACGACACTTCCGAAGGCGTGGCCAAGGCCACTCCTGTCACAAGCATATCGGAGATGAAGAGCAGCCAGGAAGTGAGTGAAGAATCAAAGGGAATAAAAGACAAGGGAACAAAAGAAAAATCAGAAGCCGAGCCACAGGCAAACGATAGTGACCAGGAATTCAGCGGTGCTGAAGGGTGGCGCGCCTTAGTTGCAGGCGGAATGGCAGTTACTTTGGGCAGTGTGGCTGTGGCAACTGCTTTTACTTTGTTGCCATCGCTATTGTCTCCCGGTGGGAAACCTGGATGGCTCACACGCATTGATTATTCCAACCGCGACTATTTTGTCCAGTTCAAGCGGCAGTCTGCACTCGGTCTTAGTTTGGGCTTGGGTTTGATGGTGGGAGGCACCGTATTGAATTGGATGATAGAAGAGATGGATTCTATCGTTGGCGAGAAGAATTCAGAAGATAAAAACGAGCAAGACCAGGCTAAAGCAACCGAAAGGCGGTGAATCATGAACGAAAGTGAAAAAGCGGCTCCTGATTTTAAAGGCCAATTAGAAGGATACGCAGGGTTGGGATTGGGCATAACCTTTGGCGCCGGCGTTGCTTTGGTGGCGCACACTTTGTGGATAATACTTGCCGGCCCCACTGCGGAGTTCCTATCGGAAAAGGTCAAACAAGACGGAAAACAAGAAACGCCCTCCGATGACAAAACGAACACAGCGTCAGGCTCCCTACCGGAGTTGGAAACGCCAGAAGTTGGAGGAGTTCCAGGAATTTATCGCGTTTTGATTTCGGATCTTCATATTGACACCTGGGAAAAAGAACCCCAACGGGCCAGAGCCTTTATAGATTTCTTAGATGCATTGAAACGAAGAAAAGGTGAAGTGGAAATTTATATCAATGGCGATTTACTCGATCTGCCTTTGCACGCGGCCCATGAAAAAGGGCGTGAGGAGCCATTGATTTTAAAAGTAAAAAGCGCCCAATGGGAAGGCGTATTTCCAACACAGCCGACGTATCTGGACCAACTGCTCATGAAGTTGCGCGAAATCATGGACAAACCTGATTTGAAGATTTATTACCTTACCGGCAATCATGATGTTGGTATTAGCGGGCTTCGTTACTTTCGTCCCAAGGCTTCTCGTGTCAAGGGCGGCGCCCAACTTTTGGATTTGCCGGCACATGGCATCTGGAATCCGGCTTTCATCATCGAGACGGGAGAGAAATGGGTTTACATAGAGCATGGTCATATTCATGACCCGCTTTTGTGGATTTACATGCGCTATGCGATATTCGATTTGTTGCGCGGCGGAACACGGCGCCAGGAGCGTCGCCTGGCGCGAAGCCTTCAACGGAAAAAAGAGCCGGGGCAAGATTGCACTGCCGGCTCAATCAAAAGCACAACACCCGATCACGAAGAAGAGGGTTTTCGTAAATTTGCCAATGATCTTGTGCGCCATCGTTTTCGTTGTGCTGCCCGCCGCACGCTGCGCCGCTTGCGTAAAAGCGGCAAGCCGGTGCATACCGTCATTTTTGGGCACACTCATATGGAAGAGCGCTGCACCATGAAAGTCGCTCGCTTTCTCAACTTTGGTAATTATGAAGGCGAATACATCAACGCGGGCAGTTGGGCGGGTAACCAAAAAAAGCAGACATACTGGCTAATAGAACCCGACGGCAATGTAAGAGGCCCTTTTGAATGGCCTCAACGCAAGTAATTTTATCCAAAGCTCCTGATGGAAAACCTCAAGCGACTCAGTATTTACCTGCGCCCGCATAAACCGGCAGTCATTATAGGCGCCTTCTGTGCTTTGACGTCGGGCATGATTGGCGTTGGCTTGATTTATCTTATTAAGCAAGTATTGGAGCCGATTCTCTCCACTAATCTGCCGCCGGAAGTGCGCTCTTATCGCTTGAACCTGCTGGTCGTTACCATCACTACGCTTGCCCTATTGCGCGTGTTCGTGGATTTCGGGCAGGTGTATATTGTGCAGCGCACGGGGCAGCGCATTTTTACCAGGTTACGTGAAGATTTATTCAAACATTTTCAGAATTTGCCGGTTGGTTTTTTTGAAGGACATCGCACCGGTGAAATCATTAGCCGCCTGACCAATGACCTGACATCGCTTACAACACTCACCAATTTAGGGGTGACGATTGCCGTTGGCGCCCCGATTGAACTGGTCGGCGCCTTAGGTTTGATGCTCTATTTCAATGCGAAGTTATCGCTGTTTGTTTTAGTCATCATGCCACCGATGGCGATTCTGATTAATCGCGCCGGGCGCCGTATTCGCCGCGCTGCGACTGATGTTCAGCAACAAGCGGCGAATTTGACTGAATACTTGCAGGAAAAATTTGCCGCCATGCGGCTCATTCAAACATTCGGCACGCGCGATTATGAAATTCAACTATTCGATAAGGTAAATCAGAATGCTTATCGCGCCACAATGAAGCCGATTCGCATTCATGCGACCTTGGCTCCGTTGATTGATTTCATCGGCATGATGGGCATTTTGTTGGCCTTGTGGTTTGGCGCCAGAGCAATTCAAACCCCTGGCGATGTAGCGGGGCTGATTGCGTTTTTAATGGCGCTGCATCGTGTGGCGACAAGGTCTAAATCTCTGGCAAGCCTTAGCCTCATCCTCAAGCAAGCCGATGCCGCCGCCGCGCGCATCTGGGAGGTTTTGGATACAGAGCCGCACATCCGCAACGCGCCGAATGCGGTTGCGCTAAATGGAATTCGTGGCCATTTGAAATTGGAAGATGTGCGTTTTTCTTATGGCGAAAAAACGGAGATTCCAAGCGAGGAGCAACGCGAAGTTTTAAAGGGCATTTCGCTGGAAGTGAAACCCGGCCAGATGGTGGCTTTAGCCGGCGAAAGCGGGTCGGGCAAAAGCACTATTGCCGCCCTGGTGCCACGCCTTTATGATCCGTCATCGGGCCGGGTTACTATAGATGGTCATGATTTGCGCGATGTGACGCTGGAATCGCTGCGTTCCAATATCGGCGCCGTGCCACAGGAAACAACGCTTTTTCATGGCACCATTCGCGATAACATCGCTTACGGCAAGCCCGAAGCGACTTTTGAAGAAATTGTTGAAGCCGCCAAAAAAGCCAACGCCGACGAATTCATTCGTGCCCAACCACAAGGCTACGACACACCGATTGGCGAGCGCGGCAACAAGCTATCAGGCGGACAGCGCCAGCGCATTGCCATTGCCCGCGCGCTCTTGCGGAACCCCAAAGTTTTAATTCTCGATGAAGCGACGGCTTCCTTAGATTCCAAAACCGAAGCCGCCGTGCAGGAAGCGCTGAATACTTTAATGGCAGGCCGCACCACCTTAGTCATTGCGCATCGCTTTTCCACCATTCAAAATGCCGACCTTATTTATGTTCTTGACAAGGGCCGCGTCATTGAAAGCGGCAAGCATCAGGAGTTGCTGGATAAAGGCGGCGTATATTTCAATTTGTATCAGGCGCAGACTTTTGCGCGCGAAGACGAAAGTTAATGTTTCGTTTATTCAACGTTCTCCTGGCACCCTTTTATCCGGCGCTGTTTTTTTATCTCTGGTGGCGCCGCCATATCAAAAAACGAAGTGCCGCTTCGGTGCGTGGCCTGCGCGGGATTGTCCCGCCGGAAGTTAGCGAATCCTTACAAGATGGCAAGCCAATAATCTGGCTACACGCTGTTTCCGTTGGAGAAACCATCGCCGCGCGTCCTGTTGCTAAAGCGTTGAAAGCGGCCATGCCTGAGTGTCGCATTGGGCTTTCCTGCATTACCGATACAGGTTATGAAACGGCTTTGGCTGCTAAAAAAGCAGGCGAAGTAGATGCCTCCTTTTTTTATCCTTTGGATTTACCGATGTTCGTCAAGCGCTCTCTGGCAAGCGTGCGGCCCGATGTATTTCTGACTATGGAAACTGAACTGT
>DASWNL010000655.1:0-11777 GCA_036399215.1 Abditibacteriaceae bacterium | reverse complement strand
GATTCCGCAAAGTGCCAGTTGCCCTGCAAACGAATCGCGGCGGCATTATGACATCTGCTGGGATTCTGACGATGAACTCCGATGGTAAGGATTCTCATCCTCTTAAGCGTGGTGTCTGGCTCATGAAACGCATCCTTGACGATCCACCGCCACCGCCACCGCCGGATGTCCCGACAGTTGACCTGACGAATCCAGAGATTCTGAAAATGACCGTCAAGGAGCGCATTGCCGACCACCGGAACAAACCGGCTTGTAGCTCCTGTCACGCCAAAATTGACCCCTGGGGCATTGCATTTGAGAACTACGATGCCCTTGGGGCCTATCGAACCAGCATTAACGACAAACCTGTTGATGCGACGTCCGAACTTTTTAACCGGCAAACTCTGGCCGGGGTCGATGGACTTAAACGATACTTGCTCGCGGATCGGCAAGATCAGTTCGCCAGAGCGATGGTGCATAAGCTAACGGCCTATGCACTGGGAAGACCGCTTACTTTTGCCGACCGTGCCGATGTTGACGGCTTGACCGCACGGCTGCGACGACAGGATGATAGGCTGGGCGACCTGATCTCCCTGATTATCACCAGTGACCTTTTTAACTCCAAATAAGTCGAGACCATCCTATGAATGACAAAACCATCGCGCTGAGCCGCAGAACGTTCCTTCGCGGTGCCGGTGTGGCACTGGCGCTGCCCTGGTTGGAAACCTTTGCCGGCGCCAGCCCGGCAAAAGACGGGTCTTCAAAAGACGCGACTCCGAGACGGTTTGTCAGCGTTTATCACCCCGATGGTGTTGGATTGCCACTCAAGTCTGATCCGGCGTGGAAGGATTGGAGTTGGTTCCCGCGCGGCGGCGAGAAAGATTTTGAATTAACTAAAGTGCTCGATGTGCTTGAGCCACTGCGGAGCGACATCACGGTTTATTCGGGCTTATCCCATCCCGCCGCAAGACAGGTTCATGGCCATTCGAATGCCGATCAGTATCTAACCGGCGCGCCAATCGGTGGTGAGGGTCCGTATCGAAATTCGATTTCACTGGATCAGGCGTATGCGGAGCTTGCAGGCGACTTCACGCGGCACTCTTCGTTAGTCATGTCCACCAACGGCGGCATCGGCGGCCCGCGCGGCGCTCAAACTCAGTCCTTTAATCGCGAAGGACGACCGATTCCGGCGATGAACAGGCCGAGGGAAATCTTTGAACTGCTTTTCGTGACGAGCGGCAAAGACGCAGCCGCAAGGCTGGCGCGCAGCAAGAGCGCCCTTGATCTCCTGATTGAGAACACGCGTTCGCTGAATCGCCAACTCTCCAAACACGATCAAGAGACGCTCAAGCAATATCTCGACGCCGTGAGAGATACAGAGCTGAAGCTCGCGAAAGCTCAACGGTGGATTGATACTCCCATTCCCACGGTCGATACCCGCAATCTGCATCTGGATGCGGAGCCTAAAGAAGCCAGGCTCTATTTCCAGACCATGTATGAACTGATTTATCTCGCCTTCCTGAGCGATTCGACGCGCGTCGCGACGTTTCAGTTGGGCAGAGAAAACGGCGAAGGCCCACACGACCTGCTTTCACTGGCCGTTGGTCTTGGCGGTGCTCATGGTCTGACTCATAGCGTCAAGAACCCCAACGGATGGAAAAACTTAGGCACCTATAACCGTTATCAGGCCGAGGAATTCGGTCGTTTCGTGCAGAAATTAAAGGACACTCCAGAGCCAACCGGCAAAGGCAATATGCTCGACAACACGTTTGCCATGCACGGCTCTGCTTCCAGCAGTTTCCACCTGTCACGCAACTATCCCATCATTTCCGCTGGTGGGAAAAACCTCGGTTTCACCAACGGTCGTTATCTCAAGTTCGGCAAAGGCAATGAAGACAACCAGGCCGGCGCGGGCATTGACACGGATGCAGGTTGGCAGAACAAGCAGGAAGTAGAGGAACTGGCTCTATCAAAACTCTTCGTTACGATTCTGCAACGACTCGGCGCCGAAACCGATTCTTTCGGTGGGGAGACCGGAACGTTGACACGAGTTTAATCCTGATGACACCTAATCGTAGCTGTTGGACGAACTCCCTCTTGAAACATTTGGATAAGGAACAATTTTGCCTGATTTGCTGCCTCTGAGTGCTGCAGTCAGTTTGTTGCCTGTGGTAGCCTTGGCCCTTAGTTACTTCAACCACCTTGCGAGCGATGCCTGCATGTGAACTGGTATCCCATTGCTTTAACCACAGCATAAGCGCAAGGTCTCTCACCCGTTGGTCGTTACCACCAACTCTACCAGCGGTAATAACGATAGGGATTATCGGCGATTTTCCAACGCTCGTTGCGCTCCTGCCAGGCTTTCTCATCTTGGCCCTCATCAATGTCGTCGCTGATATAATCGTCATGATAAAAACCAGTTGGGCTGCCTAAAGCGCGCAGATAAAGAGACTGCGGATCGGGATTGAAACCACCATGAATGCCTTCGTCCCAGGTGCGAATGGCGATTACATTTGGGCCAGCCTTAATTAAACGTCCGGGAATGCGATGGCCACGAGGGAGAATCCAATGCCGGCTTTTGCCAACCGATTCGCCATTGAAGAACGTTTCTTCGGTTTCATCCACGCGACCAACTGAGAGGAACATATCCCTGCCCGCCAGGTGCGCCGGAATTTCAACGCTCTTGCGAAAGACGGCTTCGCCATCACTAAAACGCCACAAGCCACCATAGCTTTCCATGTAACCGGGGACGATGACCTTTTGCCAGCCTTGAGCCGGGGCATTAACAGCTACCAGAGACTTGGCTGTATCTGTCATGCCAGAATCAGGATTCCACTTATGTGAGGGCAGATCGCGTGTCGGGTTTTCGGGTATGGGTTTGGTCAACTGCGCATCCCAGGGGCCGGCTAACATCCAGGCGTGTTGTGGTTGTCGCAAAAGCATCATCATGCGGTCATCTTGTTTGAAACTGGCGCCCATATTGGCCAGAACTTGCGATAAGGCCCGCGTTTGGCGCCAGCGTGTGAAGCGAAAATAACGCTTTTCATCGGCGGGCACTGCATCAGGGCCAAGTTGTGAAAAGACAGCTACACCTTTGCCGATTTGCTGACGCCCCAGTTGTCCGCCCGCACTGATTTCAATGCCATTGCTGCCATCTAACAGCCAGGCTTCGCCATTTGAGCGCCAGCGCAAATCGGAAGCACTGAGACCGCGCGCTTCGGCCCACTCAGGAATATTAAGTGAGCCGTTGAACTCTTGTTTCCGTTGCAGTTGACTGCCCAATGCACCTGCTGCTTGCGTGCGCCGCAAAAATAACAGCTTGCCGCCATTGTTGGCGTAATCACGCAATGCAGAATCGCTTACACCGGGATTCGCGCCCACGATAATTAAACCGGCAGCCGCATCTATAGCGCTTGATTTAACATAGTTCACGCCCAGCATATCCAGCGTTCTCGCGCCGTTCTCATCACCCAGGTAAAGCACCCGTTCTGCCTTAGGCATAATCGGCGCGGTGCGCACGTATTCCATAAGCTGGCGAGCCAACTTATGCGCCGCCGGGTCTTGTGCGATGTGGTCTTCCAGGTCGAGCGTGCAAAAGGTGAGACGGCCTCGTCCATATTCCATTTCCATCAACGGCGTGTAGGCCAGATCGAACTCGGTTTCAAGAAGAGGACGCCATGAGGTGCGGTGCGGCTTTTCGATGGGAGTGCTGCTGACCGCATGGCGATTGCCCCAGTGCCAGCCGTAGACGTGCAGCCATTGATAGCCGGGATAACGCGGGTAACCTTCGACCAATTTGCTGACGCCGTTCCAATCGCGCAAATCGTCATCGTCCAATCCTTGCATAACAGGATGCTTAGCCTCGATGCGAAAAACGCGACGGGCTAAATGCGGCGCGGTGCGCAATCCCAGAGCATATTTCGTCCAGTTCGCTTCCTGGGCGAACACAACTACGCGGCCACCGGCTTTGACAAAGGCTTCGATGTTAAGGGGAAGTTGATGCTTATTTGATAAGGCCTTGCGTCCAATGATTAAAGGAGCAGCCGTTGCAGCATTGCTTACCGCCAAATTGCGTGACCAGGGTTGCACCGTGTAGCCCAAACTCTTGAGCATGGCACTTGTTTCACCCTCCGGGTCAAAGACGTGCAACGTGCCTCTGGACTTTATCTCCGGGGCAAAGACATGAAAAGCAAACGTATCCTGGTGCGTGTCCGGGCCAATCTTCGCTGTAAGCGTAATCCGGCCTTGCGCTTTACCATCAGTCAAAACTTTAGGTGCGGCAAATTGCACCGGCAGAAACAGCATCTCGCTGATTTTTAAGGTGCCGGTTTTGACGGCGCCTGCGAGTCTCTTACCATTCAAGACAACTTCCCATGTGGCTGAATAGGCTTGCGGCACGCGATAATCATTAATCAAGACCGCCTGTTTGTTGATGACTTGCCCGGTGCGGAAATTGTGGTCTTTGGCCGTAAAGACCGGCACGTCCTGGTTCGTTTGGTCGGGGATGCCGCCCGCGTGCGCAATCCACGCTAAGCTGGGGCCATTCACTTTTTGCAAAGCCGGGTGTTGGTCATGATGCCAGGGAATCATGCCGCCCGATACGCCCATTGTGCGCCAGCTTCGCCAGGTGTTGGTGTAAAACAGATCGAGTAGTTTTGTATAAGAGGTAGATTCGCTAACCACGCGGTCACCTCCATTGTTGCGGATATGCGGATCGTATTCATGCTGCACATTGCCGCCCTTGTAGCGGTCGCGGATGACTGCCGTTCGATAGTTGGCAGGTTCGAGCTGATACGCTTCCTTGCCTAAATACACCGCTGTCCACTCGCTGAGAAAAGGCTCCGAATGACCTTGATGGCTGTAGCCGTCACGCCCACGCATCAAGCTTGAATAAAGCGGCGGCCCAAACTCAACCGCCATCCAGGGCTTGAGGCCATTTTTTGCCCAGTGACTCAGCCACTCTTCGCGCTCTTGCAGCGGAATGAAGTTGAGATACATGTTCGATGTAACCATGTCGCCGTTGTCGCTGTGGTGGCCGAAGACGGGGCGCGTCGGGTCTACTTCCTTGTGCATCGCGATGGCTTCTTGCGCACGTTCGCGGCGAACCAGTTGTTCCTGCACATCATTGATTTCTGGCAGGCCGATAGTCCACGGGTCGCTATCGCCTGTGCTGACACCAAGCGCATTGCCGCTGGTGCCCCACATCAGGATGGAGGGCTTGTTGCGCCAACGTCGCACCATCATCTCCATCTGGCGACGATAATCGGCTTTCACTTCGGGCGTCTCCCAACCTTTGCCCAAAAAATCGGCCATGAAGATGGTGTTGCCGCTGATTGGCATCCCGACTTTTTCTGCGTCGGCGATGATTTCATCATCGTTATTGCGCGAGCCGCGCCGCGTGTTGCGCTCCGGCCAGATTTCGGCGAAGTTATGACCCTGAGCCAGGCGCTGCGAGGGTTTCACACCATACTGAACCACACCGGGACGCAGGCGAAATTCAGAGTTATTTAAAAAGAGCTTTTTGCCCTCAATCCAAAACTCGCGAAAGCCAAACTCCTGCACATATTGGTCGTTCAGCCCGATGCCTTTGACATCAAGCTGCATAGTGTATTTGTTGGGCTGGCCTACATCCCATAAACGCGGAGTGGGCCAATCCCATGAAGTTGCTATTTTTTGCAGGCGCGCTGCCTGCACCGGCACGGTTCGGGTGAAGGTCTGCTCGACTTGGCCTTTTTCGTCCAGCATTTGCGCTGTTATCTGCACATTACCGGGTTGAGCCACATCGCCCAACTCAATGTCCATATTCAGCTTTTTCTGCCGCGTCGAAGGGCGCATCAATACATCGTAAACATAACCGCCTGAGGGGCGGCTTAGAAGATTTACATCGCCGATGATGCCTTTGTTATCCAGGACCGCCGCTTTCATCTCGGTTTGCAGATAGCCCATGTAAACCTCTACCTGGGCACGATCATCTACAGCGATAACGCGCAGTCGCAGATTGGCTTCCTGCCCGGCTTTGACGTGCGGCGTAATATCTATGGTGCCGCCGGGCCAGCGCAGGGAACCGGCACTTTTACCGTTCACGAAAACTTCAGCGTCGGTGCTGACACGTTGGAAGTCAAGCAGGATGGCGCGCTTGTCCCATTCAGCCGGAATCTTGATGGTGCGCTCATACCAGGCTTGATTCACGCGGTCGCCGTTGAAGTTCTGCCACACACGCCCTTGACCAGGCGCAACAAGGTCATCGTTGTTCTTCCAGTTGCCGGGCACGCGAATGTAGCCCCAGCCAGCCTGAGGGTCTTTGGCCGTTTGCCCTTCGGCGGGAACAAAACGCCAGAGGCCGTTAAGAGAGATTTGACCGCGCGTTGAGCTAATACGAGTGACGGGTTCTTGCCCCCATTTCAACGGCATATTTGCCGGAAGCACGGCGTTGCCGAGCGGCACCTCTGCCGCCGGGTTCAGCGTCACGTCATCAATTTCCAACACTCCCGCAGCGCGCTCCAATGCAGCAACAAGTTGCAAGTAGCGCGCGTTTTCGGGCACTGCCTGCTCTGTTGAAAACTCTTTCCAGTCGGCATTGCCACCCAGCGAGGCAAGCGTCGCTTCACTGAGTTGCTTGCCGTTTTCATCTAGAAATTGCGCCAAGACGCGACCCTGCTTCCAGCCATAGGTGCCTGCGTGATAATCGCTCAGACGAGCGCGCAGTTTGAGGCCAAGATTGGCCCATTGCGGATCGAGTTGAAAGACGCCAGTTGAAGCGATTTCGGCATCCGGCGTGGTGTTGCTGAGACGCAACACTTTATTGCCGCCGGCATCGGCTATCTGAACCTGTTTGCCGGGCGCAGTCCAGCCAAGCGGTGCGCCACTCTCATCTGTCTGTTCGAATTTTCCTTCGGGAAACCCGGCGCGCACCGGCGTAGCACGTTTGTGCCAATACTCAGCATTATTAGCAAACGCAATGACTCGAATGTCATCTATTTCCAGAACGCCGGTAGCCAGCCATAGACCCGGCTGCATGACAAGTCGAGTGGCGCCTTCGGGCACTTCAATAACGACCTCGCGCGTTACCCAGTCAGAGTTCGCGCGCAGGTTCGGCATACTGGGATAACCCCCGGCTTGCTCACCCTTGTCGTTTTCAAAGCGCAAGGCAATACGCGCTTCATGCCAGCCTTCTTTGCCGAGTTGAAAGTTGGTCGTTTTCATGCGCGCCGAGACGACCACTAACCTGGTTCCAACCGGCAATTTAAGGGTCTTTTGCATCCCGACAACACGACTATTATCGGCGTTGGTAAAACGCAGTCGCTGATTACCATCCCCTTGAACCGCCGTAATGCCTTCGGGATTTAATCCCTGCCAGCCAGCGGGCAAGTTTTTCGCATCAAGGGTTTCAAATGAGCCTTCGGGCGTGAGATTCTGGCCGACGGGTTGACCCTGTGCCCTGAGAAGACTGCTGATAAGAATGATGGCTGGTAACAGCACAAGGAAGCGCACGGGGCGCGCCGAAGCGAGAGATTGTTGTATCTTCATTGTTCTTTTGGGGAGTTGCGAACCCTTTTCCACGATAGAGGATTACTATTTCAGAGCCAATACTTTGCGCTTGGTTAACATAAGATGTGACGAGAAAACCTTACAATGTGACGTCATTGTCCGTCATGCCTAACAAGTCCACGTAATATGAGCCACCTCAAACCGGACGATATGCTTGCCCTGCCTCGTGTGCATTGGGCTGCGCGAGACACTCTTAAACCAGGCACTATTGAAGCGGGAATAGGGCGGGAGAGCATGTTGTTCTATGTCGAACAGGGGCAAATGCAAACTACCATCGCGGGGGAAACATTCCAGTCCCAGATCGGCACACTACTGATCCTGCCCAGAGGTCTGTCATATCACCAGCACATTGAGCACGAAACGCAACTGCTCTTTGTCTTTTTCGCGCCGTGCCGCTTTGAGTTTGAGGATACCCCGCGAACATTGCAGATTGAGCCGGATGATTGCATTGTGCGCTGGATGCGCGATCTTGCCGTCCTACAAACTCAAAGCAACCTGCAGCGCGACATCATAGATCACCTGCTGGCCGCGTTGCTGGCGCGGGTCAGGCAGGTTGAGGGGCGCTTCTCTGCTTTGAAGTCCCTCCATCCAAGTGTTGCCGCTGTCGTGCAATGGATGGACGAGCATCTGGAGGAACCGGCGACACTGCAATCACTGGCAGCGCAAGCCCATTGCAGTCCCAGTCACCTGCGCGCTCTCTTTAAGCAGCAGGTTGGCAGCGGGGTATTACGTTATCAGCAAGACCGGCGAATGCAGCGTGCCCTGGAACTACTGAACCAACCGCACCTGAGCCTGACTGAAGTTGCCCGGCGTTGTGGCTACAACGATGTCGAATACTTTTCACGTTTGTTCCGCCGCTACCACCACATCGCGCCGGGCCGTATGCGCCGAAAACAATAAAGCAACGGATGATCGAAACTATCCTTCTGCAACTGATTACTGAAGGATAGTAACGCCAGCTATTATCCAACCTGCTTCGGGTGAAAGTGGCTCAAACTGTAACTGGCTGATTGGTTTATGCGGATACGGATTGCGCCAGTTTGTTATGCGTAGTTCAGGAAGCCCAGGCGGACTGCTCACTCGCCCTTTGTTAGGTTCACTTTTGAAAGGCCCTGCGCTCCAGCCCCTTCTGGCTTCCGGTGCGCTCTCTTCGTTTATCTTTAACCATGAAGAGATATTCTGGCCCTGCGTGAGTTGCCAACTGCTATGCGTGCCGTCGCTGTATTCCACCTGCAAACGAGCTATGGCCGTGTTGACCGGCACCGACCATAAGGAAGCATGTAGCAACGCGATCTGGGAGGCTCGTTGAGGTGTCTTTTGTGTGGACAGGTCAAGTGTTAGATTATTTAACGCGCCTACGGGAGCCAATAATCGAGCTTCTGGAACAGATAACACCACCGGTTGATGTGGCACCTGAAATAAGACATCGCCATAACGCGCCACCCTGACCGGAAAGTTTTTCCTTGAAGGCTTTTTGGCTGTCAAAGCAGGCTTGGTGACAGGCTTGGTGAATAGCGAACTAAAATCCCAACCTGCTCCTAATCCCAGCCAATCTTGTGGTGCAACCCGCGCTACAGGAGCGATGTCCACAAGTAACCCTTTGCGCTCTATTTCATGATTAGTTTCGCCTTTGCCACGATACGCCTCAGACCATTCTACCCCAGCATCGTATGGCAGGGCCGAGGGCAACTCTTCCCGATTGGACCACGCGTAATCACCGGCCAGAACAAAGGCGGAAAACTGGCGCGTTTCATTTTTTAATACCGTCTCATCAGGGAAGTAACCAGCCCATGTAGTTTGCAGTAGACCGTGCGCCTTAGAGGCTGCCGCCGCCCTCGTGAAATGGCGAATATTAAGTGGGGTATGCCAGGTTGCCGCAATAATTTGTAAACCGTGCCCTTGAAAAATGTTGAGGCTTGGATACTTTTCATTAGCGCCGTAATGCCAATCCACAATGGTAACATTGGGGGGCAGCAACGAGCGGCGCCTTCGCGCTTCTTCGGCATTCGGCGCATGGGCAGCATCTACGCCTTCGGCTTTTGCCAAGAGCATGTCACCCCAGATCATCGGCTGAATGCCCTGTTGCTGCAACCATTCCTGTAACTGCTTTAAGTTTGCCAGGACAAGATCGCCCGTCGAAAGTTCAGGGCGATAAAAAGGGTTCTCCGCATTGGGAAAGCGCCCCCGCATGGTAACCTCATCGTGCCCTATGTGAAAATAGCGGGGACGAAAAACCTCTATGGCCTCGGATAGAATCTGTTGCACGAAGGGCAGGCTACGCGGATTATTTATGGCGTAGGCGTAAGGCGTTTTGGGGTCTTCCGCTAAATCTAAGTTCTGACCGTTGCGAAACATCCATTCGGCATGGCCGGGCACGTTAATTAAGGGAATCGGTTCAATAAAGTTATCTCGGCAAAGCTGAACCAACCGGCGCAAATCGGACTTAGAGATGGAGTTGGGTGCGGCCAGGGCAGGCGCACTCTCCCAGCGAGTTGCCTCGCATTGAATTACTACGGCGTTGAACTTATAGCGCGCCAGCACCCGCTCAATAAGCTTGGTATGAAAGGGCACCCCCGAAGCCGAAGGAAAGAAGTGCGCTCCCCGAAACTGTAAGGCCGGCCAATCTTCGATGACTACAGCAGGGCAAGTTACTCCACCATCCTTGCCAAGAGGCCGCAGCAGTTGAGCCAGAGTTTGCAGACCGTGGAAAGCACCGCGCGCTGTAGAGGATTCAATTTGAATGTTGTCGTGTGCGACTCGTAGTTTGTAACCTTCCGTCTGCCTCCATTGATCAGAGTGCCCACTATTCTTGGTGCTGCTGAATGAAGATTGCTTTTCAGGAAGGCCCGACTGATTGGTTCGCTTGCTGCTTATGGTGATACGAGTTGCATCGCCATTGTGTTCATGCTCTTGCAGCGTAGAAAGGGAAAGACCCCACTGGTCAGTCAGCAATTTCTTTAAGGCGCGCGTCAGGCGCCGCTCACCACGCGGGAGTAGGAGCGATACCCGCGCCCCGCTACGTAACTGCAAAGGTGTAGCTTTGGGCAACACCATTCTCTGTGGACGAGGAATAATCTGGGTTGGGCGGTCTCTTGATGAATGGGCCGCATTTACCGGGCGCAAGGTAGGACGAAAAGCAGCGCTCTGCGGGGTAAGAACTGCAAGGGAATCAGGCTTAACCGGATGTGGATCAAGGCGAATCAGCATCTCAAATGTTACAGGGGCACCAAAGCGCAGGGGCTGCATCCCCGCCTGCCAACCACACCAGAAGACGGGAGCTGATTTGGCCCAATCCTGCGTATCGCGGCGCGCATCGAAGAAGACCACACGCGCATCAGAAGTCACTTCAATGTTCAGGCGTCCTAACCTTGAATCGAACTCCAGAGTTTTGAAGTGAGGAGCGAGATCATTGGCGAGTTGTTCGCTGGTGAGCGGAAAAGTTGGCACAATGCCGTGTTTTTCTCCCCCTGCTGTTTGAGCGCGGAAGGGGCGATTTGCCAGAAGGTTTGCATTGAAATATCCGGCTGAAAACTCAAGGGCCGCCGGCACATCCCGCTTTAGTTCACCGCGAAAGCGGTAGCGAAAACGGTGCTCATCGAGTGCCTCCAAATGATACTCGGCCTGAAAATCCTCATTGGCTCCAACCGCGTGTAGAGTTGGCTGCGCACCGTCAGTGCGCGTCACCTGATACTTCTGCTGCCGTCCGTCATAAAGAAGCCCTGTCCAGCCCGGTTTAACCACATACAATGACGACTGGCGGATAAGCGGCACGCCTGCATAGGAGAGAGAAACTCCTCGCGCGCCTTCAAAGTTGAACTGCCATCCTTTTGTGATTGCAGGGCTTCTCTGGGCACCGCTTTGTAAGGCTCGATTTTTAGGGGTAGCATCTGGGATAGCTACAGGGGCCGCAGTGCCCGCTAATGCGCTTATTGAAAGCCCTGCAAGCCACAGCGAAGGAGTTAATAATCGTTGAAAGAGAATCACTTGACTCAGCATAGCATGTAATCAAGTTGACCGAGTTAGCCCGGTTGTTCTTGTTTAAAACAGGGCGCCTTCAAGTGGATTAAAAGGTAGGAGGGTGGCTCAGGAAGCAGGTCAGAGTTGATGGGGCGCACTCTATGCCGCTACTTCATAATATGACAAATGTCTGCGAACCTGATGTTGTGCATCCAGGCCATGAGTAGGTCGAAACTGCCAGCCCACAACGTATACACTCATTGTCTATACAGGAAGCACCCATAAATTATGCG
>DASWNL010000654.1:0-3919 GCA_036399215.1 Abditibacteriaceae bacterium | reverse complement strand
ATTAATCGGGTCGGTCTTTAAGTTCAGCGTTTTTATAGTGCGAAACGCTTTTAAATCGTCCTCGTTTTTATAGGCCTGATTACTGACCTGCACTTCGATGCGCCGTGCCCAGCGGTCGCGGGGCTGGTAACTCATGGGGTTAATCACGATTCTACCGACGGGCTGCGGCCTGTCGTCTTTGAAGCCGAGAATTACCCATTGCTGCCCCGGTGCAAAGCCGTTGCTCGACCAACCGTTGCTCGGCTGCTGGTCATCTTGCCTCCACGTTTTGCCGTCAATTAACTTATCGGCGTTGTAGGTGGCATCCGGGCCTTGGCCGCGCTCACTTTCAAAAACGGAAGAAACGCCCACGATTTTACCGCCACTGGTTTTCGCGGCCAGGTTAACATTCGAGGTCAAGCCGTTAGCGGCACCGGCGCCCACTGGTGTTAATATTGGCCCGGCTTCCATCTGGCTTTGCCGCCATTTTTCCAACTCGTTGATGGTTGCTTCCAGGCGGCCAATCGTCGCACCAACGCCGTCACTTGTATCAATGGCTTCGTAGATTTCTACCTCGCCGAGGGCAACAGCGCGATCTGAACCATAATTGGTGCGAAAGCGCAATTTGACAAAGCGCGCCGCCACCGGCAAAAACTTGAATTCCTGCCGATCAGGAGTTTGTTTCAGGGTGAGTTCGGCGACAGTTTGATAAGGCCCGTCTATGCCCTCGGTGGAAACCTCAAGAGCAATATCTTTAGCCCAACGCTCGCGCGCCACATAGGAAGAAGGGTTGAGCACCACGCGCCCTATAGTTTTGAGTGCGTTGTCTTTGAAACCGATGACGACTTCTTCCATATTGATAGGATCGAAGCGATTGCTGACCCAACCAAAAGAGCCTTTGCCGTCGGCGCCTAGGATTTTTTCGTCTATTAAATTTTCGGCGCCGTATTCCTTCTGGTTATCCAACAGCGTCGGTTGGTTGACGATGCGACCGCCGCGCGAAGCCGCTGCGACGTTTACGGTATCGGTTGGCAAAGAGCGTTGTGCCGTCGCGCTTTCCGTCAGGGCCAGGGTGAAAATTGGTAAAGCCGCAAACGCTGCCGCGCTACGCCTCGTCCATTTCAAATGCATAAATTTCTTCTCCTGCTGCCTCTCTATTTTAACTGCTACGGGGATTCGCATGTTCAGTTGCTTCATTTTCGTGTGACCTTCTGATTTCTTGTAGCGCCGCTTCATAGACTTCGCGCGCAGCCAAACCTTTTTCATTTGCTAACTGCCTGACATCTTCGTATTCGGGCAGTGTGCGCTTTACGCCACCCTGCGGCCAATGGGCGCTTTTGACGCGCACCGGGCCAAAAGGTGTCTCTACATGGGAAAATTCGCGTGGCATGGCAGCGCGCTCAATAGTCTGAACGCGCACGCCGAGTGTTGTCGTTTCACGCAACATGGTAGCAATGACCGCATTTTGCACTTCTGGCTCACACAACGCATGGACAATGGTGCCAGGCCGGTTTTTCTTCATCTGGGCGTTTTGCAGCCATACATCTAAGGCGCCAACCGCAAACAGTCGCGCCATGACGTGCTCCCATAGTTCCGGGTTCATATCATCTACGTTGCACTGCACAACGCCCAGCGTGCGCCATTCGAGGCCATCCGTTGATTTGTCACCAGAAGATTGGTCGACTGCTGTTCCCGCAAGTTTTTCACCCAGCACAACGCGCAGCATATTGGGCCGGTCACTCCAGCGCTTTTTGCCGGCGCCGTGCCCGGTTGCTTTTGGAAGCAGGGCAGGTGGCGCACCGAAACTTTGCGCCAGCGTTGCCACAATCGCTGCGCCGGTTGGTGTGACCATTTCTCCTTTGATTTCGGTTGGAATCATCGGCACGCCTTGTAGAATTTTCATCGTCGCCGGCGCAGGAATCGGCATTCGCCCGTGCGCGCAGTCCACGAAGCCGCTCGAATGAGGCAACGCGGAGCAATGGACTTCAGTTACGTTCAGATAATCAAGGCACCAGGCCACGCCACAAATATCAAGCAACGAATCTACACCGCCAATTTCATGGAAATGCACATCATCGGGTGTGGTATGGTGCATCGCCGCTTCGGCTTCGGCGATTTTCAGAAAAATCGCCAGGCTATTCGCTTTGACTTTGTCATTTAACGAACTCTGCTCAATGATGTCTCGAATCTCCGCCATTGAGCGGCCATGATGATGTTCGTGAGTGTGGTCGTGGTCATGCGAATGTGCATGAGTGTGGTCATGCTCATGATGGTCGTGACTATGATGTTCGTGTGCATGTGAATGTGTGTGGTGATGTTCGTGCTGCTCGTGCTCATGGCTGTGCGCATGTTCATGTGGATGTTCATGATGGTGGTGATCATGCTCATGAGTGTGGTCATGTGCATGAGTGTGGTCATGCTCATGAGTGTGGTCATGCTCATGAGTGTGATGATGCTCCAACTCTTCGGCATCTGTAAGGCCATGTAACGTGATGCTGACATTCATGGCATGAATGCCGGAAATGAGGGTTGGTTCGGCGTCAATCTGCCAACCTTCGACAGGAAGCGAAGACAAACCTTCGCGTAAAGCATCGAGTGGCACGCCGCAATCGAGCAAAGCGCCTAACGCCATGTCGCCGGAAATGCCCGAAAAACAATCAAAATAAAGAATCATGAATTTTTAGCCACAGATGAACTCAAATAAACACAGACAAGCGGGAAGGAGTTTTTAAGTCGGCAGATTTATCCGGCAGACTTACTCGCCCCTGTCTTTCATCCGTGTTCATCCGTGTTCATCCGTGTTTATCTGTGGTTCTATCTTTCTTAAAATCGAGGCGGCAAAGGCGGCGGCGCCAAAGCCGTTGTCTATATTCACCACAGCAATGCCATTGGCGCAGGAGTTCAGCATTCCTAAAAGTGCGGCTAACCCGCCGAAACTGGCCCCATAACCGACGCTGGTCGGCACTGCGATAACCGGAATATCTACCAGTCCACCTATGACACTAGGCAAAGCACCTTCCATCCCGGCACAGACAATGAGCACATCGCACGCAGAAAATGTGCTTCGATAATGCAACAAGCGCTGTAAACCCGCCACGCCAATATCGGAGATGCGCTCAACGCTTGCTCCCATCACTTCAAGAGTGACGGCGGCTTCCTCTGCAACTGGTAAGTCGCTGGTGCCGGCGCACAAAACCCCGGCGCGACCGGGCAAACGCGGCGCCACGTCGCCGGAAATATGAATCAGGCGCGCCATTACGTGGTAAATGGCGCTTGGAATCGTGCTTCGCACAGCGGTAAAATGCTCCTGCGAAGCGCGCGAGGCCAAAACCGTCGCACCACGCGTGTGCAGAGCCGAAGCAATCGCCGCGACTTGCGCCGGAGTTTTGCCCTGACTGAAAATTACTTCGGGAAAGCCCTGTCTTAAGCCGCGATGATGGTCAACTTTGGCAAAATCCAGGTCTTCAAACGGCAGGTCACGCAATCGGGCGAGAGCCGTGTCGGGAGATGTTACACCGCTTTGCACATCGTGAAGCAAAGCCTGCAAGGTTTCTTGATTCATAAAGGATGCAAAAGAACAACGCCTTCCATTTTAGCAAACGATGATTAAAAGAACGCACCCTTTGCGGCAGGGAAGCCGGCATAGGTTGCGATTTCGCTTGTGGTTTCGCTTGACCTGCTGCCAACTCTCGTCTATAATTTCATTTCGCGTCGCCGTTGTTTTGAATTTTTATTCCAGTCTCTTTTCGCGGCGCCTTAAGGTTTTTGTGGCGACTTTTGCTTTAATTTTACTCCTTACCAATGCAGTGCTGATTATCGTGCTGATGGCGATTCAAACAGATAAGGCCGAGCAGGGCGGTGTCATGGGCATCGGTGGTGCCAGCGGGCGCCAGGCGGGTAGTATAGATGTGATGGTCGGGCCGGAACGCATCCTCAAACC
>DASWNL010000653.1:0-2612 GCA_036399215.1 Abditibacteriaceae bacterium | reverse complement strand
CAAAAACAAGAGCGCGACCAGAGCCGGTTGCCACCACAAAGATAGCGATTGCCCCGGCCCGCCTAATAGCCACAAACCTTGAAAACACAGTCCCGAAAACACGTTACATACAAAAGCGGTGCGCCACACGCCGGCACCAAGTTCAGCAGCCCGCTTGATAAAAAGCGCCGCTGTGACATAAAACACAGCGGCGCATATTGGAAGAATGGTTGCCCAAAAACTCATTGAATTTACTAATCCACGACCTTCCCTTTATTCCATGAACCAATTTCGAGAAGATTGCCGTCCGGGTCGGCGACGTAAGATGATCTCATGCCCCAGGGTTCATCGCGTGGAGGTGAAATCGGGCGCGCTCCTGCATCTACAAGACGCGCGTATTCACTATCCACATCAGCAAAGTGCGGCAAATCAATCGCCAGTTCAAAGGTGCCGTTCAGTCCTTGCGGATAAGTTGGCGCTTGTCCCAATAGTTCAGGCACTTTTTCGCGCACATACATCGAAAAGCGAATGCCTTCATGGTGAAACTCGGCGTATTCGCCCGCCACTTCGGTTTGGACTTTCAAGCCTATAACATCACGATAAAAGGCCACCATTTGTGGTAAATCGGTCACGAAAAGGCCAATCATGTCAAAGCGAATGTTCATAATTCAAATCAAGTTGCTGTCTGCAAGAAAAAGTTAGCCTGTCATTCCAAGCGAAGTCGAGGAATCTTTCGCCCTACCAATTAAAAGATTCCTCGACTTCGCTTGGAATGACAGGCTCTCTCGCGACTTCTTATAGATAATAGCTCATAGTAACAACCTGGGTTAATTTAGTTTCTAAAAGAAGGGTTCACACCACAAACTCAATGCTGTGCGTGATTTCCTCATTGGTTTCGAGATGAAGGACAACAGCAGTGGCTGTATGGCGGCCTGCTGCGATTTCTAAAAAGTGTAAATGATGATAAGCATCGGTCAGCACGCCGCGCTCGTTCTTAATTTCGCTCCACTCCGGCTGCACCGGCGCGCCATCCACGAAGAAGCTTTTCAGTTCAACCAGAGGCGTTTTGGGTAAGCCCTGTCCGTTGTTTTCGCGTGCGCTACGAACCCGCAAGGTTAATCCGGTTTCGGGACGCGCCGTTTCAAATTCATCACCGGGGCGAACCGGGACAATGGAAACCAAGGGTCGCGCAATGTTTTCGTTCCCCCACCAGTTCCACTGCTCTTCGCGGGCTTTAACAAACTCCGTAACCTCGCGCGAAGGGCCATGCATCCAGGTTTTAAAAACGCTAACCGCATCATGGCGAATAGCAACCACCCAGTTTTGTTTCAGCGCGTTGAGCCAGCCTTCCCACGTCGGTTCGGTCGCTAAAAAGACGGTGCGAAAACCTGTTGTCATGTCGGCAAACCACCACGGCTCATTGCCATGTGCGTCTTGCAAAGCGACGAAGGGAATTTGCCCACGCCAACGCTGCAAAAACGGCTCGCTATTTAAAAAGTCAGGATTGCCAAAGTGAAAAGTGCTAATCGCCGCATAACCGCCGCGCGCAAGTGAATCATCCAGATAAAGGCGCGTTAACTCTTCATTTTCACCAAACTGCCAGACCAGGTGCCCGCCGGCTTTGCGCAAAGGGGCCAAACGCTGCTCACGAAAGGCCGGCCATGAAACCGCGCCCTTATTGGAAAGTGGCACACCAATAGGACGATTGGCGGGCGCTATAATGTCGCTGGTGTGACTGTAGGTGCCCAATCCAGCCACGTCCACCCAGGTGCCGTATTCTTCGTTGCTCACAAAAAATTGCACCGGCACATTTTGAGCATCGGCCAACTTTTGTGCCCGCGCTATCCACTGAGATTTAGCGTTTTTCGCTCCCCACAAATGAATGTTCAAAGCGCCTGCTAAATCAACAGCTTCTTGCGGGCTGCCGGTGCCATGCGCTTCGAGTTGAATAGACCAAACTTTTAAATTTTCTGGCAAAGCCGGGCGTGAACGTGGTGCGCGGCGCGGCAATTTTCCAAGTGTTTCTAAAGCGCCCAAAGCATTGAGCGCATCTAAGGCATAATAAGTTGCCAGAGGGTTACTTTGCCAACCGGGGCGGTCACCAAAGCCGCCATCAGCATTAGACAGAGATTGCAAATACGCTACGCATTTCTCTTTCTGGTGTGGTTCGGCGTTCAACAGTTTTAAAGCGACAAGCCCGGCCCGCGTATAGGCCACATCATCCACACCAGCGAATTCGGGTTGCGGCGCATGGGTAAAGGCGCCGCTATTCAACTGGCAATCACGCAGCCAGCGCACTGTCTCGTTGCGCTTTTCGCGCTCACGATTCAAAACGCGCAAGGCTTCCAAACCCCATAACGTATTGAGGATATTGCCATCGCCACCATCGGCAGTAGGAGTATTGTTAAAACTGCCGTTATCGCGTCGACGTGCCTCCAAATAAGGCACGTAATCTTTGGTTAAATCATCAAGCGGCAGCTTTAGCAAAGCGCGGCAAGGGAAGACGCTAACTTCCGATTTGAAAACGGGATAGCCGTGCCGCTCATAAGCCTTCATGTAATCGAGAGGCTTATTGCGCGCCTTAATCTTCGGAATCAGTTCACTGGCATCAGCGCCCAGCCAGATCAGACTTT
>DASWNL010000652.1:0-19575 GCA_036399215.1 Abditibacteriaceae bacterium | reverse complement strand
CAGGCTACCTTCCCCATCTACAAAATTCAAAACACCCCTTGACTTTAGTTAACGGCGTTATTTAAAATACAGGGCATGAGTGAGAGTAAGACAAAGAAAGATAAAAACTCAGATACCAATCGCACTATTCGCACGCGCCAGGCCAGTCGCAGCCGACGAGAGAGCCAGAAGCAGGAATTGCGCGAGATAATCTTAGCAGAAGCCAGCCGCGAATTTTTAGAGCATGGCTATGAAAACTTTTCTTTGCGCCGCGTGGCTGAGCGCATCGGCTATACGCCGACAACAATTTATCTTTACTTTCGCAATAAAGATGAATTGCTACTCGAAACAGTGCAGGATGGCTTTACTCAATTCGATGAAGCTATCGCAGCGGCGGCTAAAGGGCCACGCACACCATTAAAACGCATTGAAGCCTTAGGCCGCGCTTACATTCAGTTTGGCCTTGACCATCCATCACTCTATCGCTTGATGTTCATGCAACGCAGCGATTTTTATTTCATGCCGCACCTTGTCGGACGAGGCTCGCTGGCAGACAAGATTGCACCAACGCAAAATGAGACGCCACAACATCGTGCCGTTGCGCAGGAGCTACTTATTTCGGCTGTCGAAGACGCCATCGTGCAAAAACTCATTCCGCGTCAGGACGCCGTGCAAACAGCCGATGCACTGTGGGCCGGAGTGCATGGTGTGGTAGCACTATCTACCAGCCCGCTCATGACACGCGACCAGGCCGAAGCAGTTGGAGAGCAACTGTTGCAGTTGCTGATTCGAGGTTTAAAGCCACAACTAAAACGTTGAATTTCTTTGCCGCATAAAGCGAGTAATTGCTTTATGCAGTTTTTCTTTCTGATTTAATTAACGGCGTTATTTAAAATACTTGCGATTATCGAGGTGCATCATGTCTGAATCAGTTTCTCCAGGTAGTGAACAACCACCTTCTTCCCAGCAGGCGCCGAATTGGCAGAGCTTGCAAGAGTTACAACGTGAGATGGCGTGGTTGCAAAAACGCATTGAGCAGATTGAGCAACGCTTAAATCTTCAAGCGAATGTGGCCCAGCCGGCACCGCCTGAAACGCTCGACCGGGAAAAGATCGTTCCTCCACTGCCGCAACCCGTCCCGGTTGCACCCAAACCGCAAATGTCCGCGCCCCCGCAGCCAAAACCAGCGGTTCAACCTTTGTTAGAGCCAAAGGTTGAAGAGGTGCGGCTTACGCAGGCGTCTGGCCTTGGTGAAGCAACGCGTTCGGTTACGCCTGTGAATCAAGCAACAGCCGAGAGTAAAGAAGCGCCTGCTACCATAACAAACGTAGCAGTAGAGGAAACGACAAATGTTAACGACGGCATTGATTGGGAGAACTTAATTGGTGGCAAATGGGCTTTATGGGTCGGCTCGTTTTC
This sequence comes from Abditibacteriaceae bacterium, assembly GCA_036399215.1. Classification (GTDB taxonomy): domain Bacteria; phylum Armatimonadota; class Abditibacteriia; order Abditibacteriales; family Abditibacteriaceae; genus DASWNL01. The sequence goes on along the minus strand of DASWNL010000652.1, from coordinate 18,177 downwards.
ACTGTTTTTGGCGGTTGCCTCCTTCATGGCGCTGACATGGCGTTATTTTCCGCCGCCACCGCCGTGGGCCAAAATTGCGATGGGTTTGGGCGGTGGCCTGACTATGATTGTAGCCGGAGGTTACTGGCGTCAGCGCACGCAGCGTTGGTTTAGCGAGGGTCTGTTTGGTGCTGGTCTGGCGATTTGTTATCTTAGCCTGTGGGCCGGTGTGCAGCCTAATTTTAGCGTCCTTTCGCGCGAAACCGGCTTCGGTGCGATGGCGGCCTTAACAGCGCTCGGTGTTTATCTATCGGTGCGCTATGATGCTGTGAGTCTTATTGTGCTTAGCACCATTGGCGGGTTTTTGACGCCGGTTTTATTGCGCTCTTCCGGTAACGACTCTTCTTCATTAGCCTTACTGATTTATGTAGCGGTGTTGGATAGCGGTATTGTCGCGGTTTCGTTATTTCGCCGCTGGAACGGCATCAAATGGCTCAGCTTCATCGCTACCCTTTTGCTTCTATTAGCCTGGTCAGACGGTGTTGATTTTGATGCCGTGCGTGTGCCAGTTTTTGGCTTTTGGACGTTATATTTCGTGTTGTTTCTGGGCGCCGCTTGCTTTCACAGTTTGCGCAAGCAGGAAAAGACCGCCGATAGCGACTTGATTTTGTTATTTGCCGCCAGTTCAGTTTATGCGCTGAGCGGTCATGCCCTGCTCGCTCCGTTAATGGGCAAGTTCCCCAGCCTCTTTCCCCTGGGGATGGCTTTGTTTTTCGCCTTGCTGGGTCTTACGGTGCGGGCAAAGGCGCCGCAGAACCAGCCTTTGCAATGGAGCGCCCATGGCCTGGCGCTTTTGGCCTTAACCGTTGCCGTCCCGATTCAATTGCAGCAATCGTGGCTGGCCATCGGCTGGACTGTGGAAGCCGGTATTTTGCTGTTACTCAGTCGCCGCTTGAAAAGTGAACTCTTGCAGCGCGCCGGGCAAATTGTCGCCGTGCTGTCATTGTGGCCGCTTTGCATAGCGTTATGGCAAGCACCGCCTGCATCATCGTCTATATTGCTCAATATTCGTGCTCTTCCTTTGCTGGCAAGCGTTTTAATGGCCTGGGTTGTGGCGCTGGACGAGCATTTTAGTGATAAGAGTTGGCGTGATGATTTCGCGGGATTATATGCAAGTTTCGCCGTAACTGGTGGCGCTTGGCTCCTCGCGCAGGAAAGTTATTTCTATTTCGTGCGACAGAGTGCGAACCAAACTCCGCCGCAAACTCAATTTTTCATTTCCATTGTTTTGGCTCTCTACTCATTAGCTATTTTCGCGGTGGGCCTGAAATGGCGCCACTCCACAGTGCGCTTGAATGCTCTGATGATTGCGCTTATTGCAGGCGCGCTGCCCTTATGGATGGGCTTTACACGCGATGTGCCGCAGTGGGCGCCTTTCTGGAATTGGCGGCTGGCATCGTTTGGCGTTGTGACTCTGGTGTGGCTCATGCTTGGCTGGCTATTGCGCGGGGAAAAGCAACTCATTGGAGAAAATGAGGAGCAGGCCTTTTCATTCTGGCCGGCCTGGGCCGCCGTTTTGGCCTTAACGGGAGTTTCGTTGGAAGTGTATTTCGGCCATGCCTTTCATCACGCGCCTGGGGACTTGCAGTGGCAGGCAAAAGCCTTTTTCGCTCTGGTCATGTTATGGAGCGTAGGCGCCACGCTTCTGGCCTGGATGGGGGGTGTCTGGCGCGATGAAAGCTTGCGAGTTGTCGCTTATCTACTGGGCGCAGGCGCTATGATGACTTTGCTGTTTGAGGCCGCGTTTTCCGGTCTGGCAACAGCGCCCTTACTCAATATTCGATTTGGCGCCTTCGCCTTTCTATGCCTTAGCTTTTTGCTGCTTTCAAACTTCATGCAGGGCGAGAACAAGCTTAAAGAATGGGAAAGCGGATTACCCGCGCAATTCACTCTGGCGGCCTCATTATTGGCCTTGTGGGCACTAACGCAGGAAACCTTTGAAAGCTGCCGCTTTTACAAAACGATTTTCGGCGCGCATTGGCAGAGTGTGGCGTGGTTTGCTATCGCGATTTTATGGCAATGCGGGGCGTTGATGTTGCTTTTGGCCGGATTGAAAAAGTGCCAAACGTTTTGGCGCGGTGCGGCTTATTTATTGGGCTTAGCAGGCGGCGCAGCACTGATGGTCAGCGCTATGCTGGCCATGCGTTTTGATTGGACGCCGTTTTTCAATGCGCGCGCCCTGGCTTATGCCATAACCTTCGCTGTCTGGCTTTATGGCGCCATCGCCATGCAAAAGCAGCGGCGCGTTTTAGACGAAGCCGGTGAAGCTGCGTGGATTCGCCCGTTGGGATTATTCGCCGTTACCATACTCGGCATTGGCCTTACGCAAGAAACCTTTGAAACCTGTTACTTTTTTCGTGATGATTTAGGGCAACACTGGGATCTCTGGGCGCAGATGGCTATTTCTTTAGTGTGGTCACTTTTGGGCGCGCTACTCCTAATCGGCGGCATCGCGAAATCGTATCAACCGCTACGCTTAGCGGCATTAGGACTGCTTTCTGTTACAGTCTGCAAAGTGTTTCTGTTCGACCTCAGTTTTCTCGAAGGCGCCTTGCGCATTCTATCGCTCGCCGGCTTAGGCATCTCACTGATTTTCATCTCCTGGATGTATGGCCGCTTTGGTGGTCAAGCCGCTTTTAGCAAGCAAAAAGGAGCAAGCCCTGTATCGTGAATCTCCCGACGCGCCAACTCTTTTCTGGCGCTCTTGCCTTTTGGTTGCCATTATCATGGCGGCCTGCTTCATTGGAATGGTAGTGCTAATTGCCAAGATGTTCGATGGTTATTGTTAGCTTCAAGCAAAAGTGCCCTGCGAAAATTTCGCAGGGCACTTTTAGTTCACGATGCTGCGTAGCAAAATCAGTCCGTAGCATCGTGAAACCAGTTGCCGAAAATAACAAACAAGAAGCAGAGACTGTCCTATGTCCACATACTCATTTGTTGGGCCGATGTCAGGCTTGGACGAAATGGTTTAGCATACTTTGATTGCTCAATTTGACGAAAAACCCAATTCTCTTCTTAAACTTTCATAATACCAGTTAGCTATTGTTGCCGCCAATTGTTCCTTGGCAGCGTTGGTTGCAGGTATAGTCTTTCTCAGGTTTTTTCCTATTACCTGTGAGCCCGTAGGGCTTACATAGCCCATACGTGCAGTGATTTGGAAGCGGTTGCCTATTTTTCTCAAGGATCCCTTAAGATAGACGGAGGGTTGTTTGTCTGCGGGTGGTGTCCATACCAACTTTGCGACTTCTTCCATGAAAGATTTTTCATGTAGAATGTCTTTCACATTCCTATTTATCGCTCGTCTTCTATTATGCATTTCTTCATGGATCATTGTAGCAAAGTCTTTTCCAACTTCGGGTGGACAGTTGAAGCACTGAAACTCGTAAACATGTATCCAAACGTTCGATGTAAATTGCTTAGGCAGCAGTTGGGTAATTGAACGTGGCACGCCATCATGCTCCAGTTCTTTTCTGAGTTCAAATGTAGGCAGAAAGCCAATTTTATTAGGTTTAATCCATTCCTCGATAATTTTTTTGTCCCAATTGCGTAGTGCCCTTAGTTCAGGATCGTTGCATAACTCAATCAACTGTTTGCGGGATATTAGACTATTAGCGGCAGATGCGTGACCAATTCCAGCGAAAATAAGCGAAAGTAAAATAAAGAGTGAGCATATTACCGTCTTCATATGCTTTGAAGTTGATCGATTCATCTAGGGTCTCCTTGCTGCTTTCGTAGCTCAACAATCTTATTTCGTAATTCTATTCTACGAGGATCAATCTTTAAAGCCTTCTCATATTGATCTACTGCTTGATCATGCATACGGTATTTTACTGCCTTATCTCCACTCCGAACATACCACTGAAATTGTTCCATCTTATCTGTTGGAATACGCATTGTGAAATACCATACTAATAAGCCTATGATGGGCGAGAGTAAAAAGAGCAAAACACCAGCACTTTTCATTTGAGCCGAAGGTTCACGCCTGTCAATACTAAACAATGTTGCTTGATTTCTTGACGGCCAGATAAGTCGTGATGTGAAAAACATCATACCTGCCACACATAAGGCCCAAAGTATTTGCGGCGCATAATAGATTGACAATATGAAATTCTGACTTTGAGAAACGATTGCTAAAAAAGCCGCTGTAACTGACAGTATCAGACTTATAAGCTCTAATCTATCTTTCATTCTATCTCCTTTGGCTCATCGTTACCCATTGGCACAGTTTCTTAGCATAACCACCTTTTATATACAAGCCTTGCACATCGGCCCAACAATATTATTCACCCAAACTTTTGTCTATATAACAACGCGAAACTGCGATAATCTGAGTGAAATAACCGCATTTTAAAAGTGCGGCGTAATCCTAAAGATTGTAATATAAAACCGCAGATTAAAGCTGAAGTAGAGGTTATGTTTTGCTGTTGCAAACTAAAGTGGCCCGCGAAAATCTTCGCGGGCCACTTTTGATTTACGCTTCGACAACTTCGGCGTTGGCTATGCTGCGAAAGAGCAGTTGGCCTTCGCGTCCGGCGTCTACTTGGATGGTGTCGCCGTCTTTAAACTCGCCGGATAGAATCTTGCGCGCTAAGGAGTCTTGAACCAAGCGTTGAATGGCTCGCTTCAAGGGCCGGGCGCCAAAGCTGGGATCGTAGCCGTCTTCGGCTAAGGCATCTGCGGCTTTAGGTGTCAGTTCCAGTTTGATGTTGCGCTCGGCAAGGCGCTTGCGCAAGCCTTCGAGTTGGATTTCGACGATGTGTCGAATCTGCTCGCGGCCTAACTGGTTGAAGATCACCACTTCATCAATGCGGTTGAGAAACTCAGGGCGGAAGTGACCGCGCAGCACGTCCCAGATGCGCTCTTTCAAAAGCGGGTCATGGCTGGCGCTTTCGCCTTGAATCAGTTGCGTGCCGAGGTTGCTGGTCATGATAACAACTGTGTTTTTAAAGTCAACCGTTCTACCCTGCCCGTCCGTCAAACGGCCATCATCCAGCAGTTGCAAGAGCACATTAAATACATCAGGATGTGCCTTTTCGATTTCGTCGAACAGCACGACCGAATACGGGCGACGGCGCACGGCTTCGGTTAGTTGGCCGCCTTCTTCAAAACCAACATAACCCGGTGGCGCGCCGATTAAACGTGCCACGGTGTGCTTTTCCATGTATTCGCTCATATCGAGGCGAATCATGGCGCGCTCATCGTCAAATAGAAATTCGGCTAAGGCGCGCGCCAGTTCAGTTTTGCCCACACCGGTAGGGCCTAAGAAGATAAAGCTGCCGATAGGCCGATGCGGGTCGGATAATCCGGCACGTGAGCGGCGCACGGCGTCGGCCACGAATTCAAGAGCATTATCCTGTCCGACTACACGCATTTGCAGGCGCTCTTCCATCTTGAGCAGCTTTTGCATTTCGCCTTCCATCAGGCGCGTGACGGGAATACCCGTCCACTTAGCTACGACTTCAGCGATGTCTTCTTCGCCGACTTCTTCCTTGAGCATTTGGCCGGTTTGCTGGCGCTCTTGCAAGCGCCGCGTTTCTTCTTCGAGTTCGCGCTGAAACTCCGGCAATTTGCCATAACGTAGTTCAGCGGCGCGTCCTAAATCGGCATTATGTGTGGCGCGCTCGATTTCAAAATGCACGCTTTCGATCTCTTCTTTGAGCTGAGAGAGCCGCCCGATGGCATCCTTTTCGTTCTGCCACTGCGTTTTCATCTGCGAAGACTTCTCTTGCAGTTCGGCTAACTCTTTTTCGATGCGCTCCAAGCGCTCCTTAGTCGCTTCGCTGGCGTTGCCACTGCCGACAAGACCAAACAGCTTGCTGCCTTTGAGTTCACGATTCAAAGCCTCACGCTCGATTTCAAGCTGCATGATGCGCCGCAAGGCTTCATCAATTTCGGTCGGCATCGAAGCGATTTCAATGCGCAGTTTGGAAGCGGCTTCGTCCATCAAGTCAATGGCTTTATCCGGCAAAAAGCGGTCGCTGATATAACGATTCGATAAAACCGCCGCTGCGACTAAGGCCGCATCCTGAATGCGCACTTTGTGATGCACTTCGTATTTTTCTTTGAGGCCACGCAGGATGGCGATGGTGTCTTCGACGCCTGGCTCGCCGACATAAACCTGCTGAAAGCGTCGTTCTAAAGCCGCATCTTTTTCGATATATTTGCGGTATTCATCCAAGGTCGTGGCACCAACGCAGCGCAGTTCGCCACGCGCCAGCATAGGTTTAAGCAAGTTGGCAGCATCTACCGCACCTTCGGCAGCACCGGCGCCAACCAAGGTGTGCATTTCATCAATGAACAGCACAATGCGGCCTTCGGAGTTTTGAATCTCTTTGAGAACGGCTTTTAAGCGGTCTTCAAACTCGCCGCGATATTTGGCACCTGCGATCAAAGCGCCCAAATCCAGCGACAACACTTTTTTATCTTTCAAAGTTTCGGGCACATCGCCGCTGGCCACGCGTTGCGCCAAACCTTCGACAATGGCCGTTTTGCCAACACCCGGCTCGCCAATGAGAACCGGATTATTCTTGGTGCGACGCGACAACACTTGCACCACGCGGCGAATCTCTTCATCGCGGCCAATCACCGGGTCGAGCTTGCCGCGCTGCGCTTCGGCTGTTAAATCACGGGTGAACTTTTCCAACGCTTGATACTTTTCTTCAGGGTTTTGATCGGTCACGCGCTGACCGCCGCGCACTTGCGCTAAAGCTTCTAAAACTTTCTGATGTGTCACGCCACTTTGCTTCCACAAGCCACCGGCAAAACCGTTGTCATGCGCAATGCCAATGAGCAAATGCTCGGTTGAAAGATACTCATCTTTCAACTGTTGCATGGCTTTCTGCGCCTGACCCAAAACGCCGCCGTTGCCGTCTTTACCGCTACCCGCCAGACGCATCGTCAGGCTACGCCCGCTTTCGACACCAACTTGTTTGGGGCGCCGCGCCAACTCCTGCTCTAATTCACGTTCTATATAATCAGGATTCGCTTCCAACTTTTGCAGTAACGGGCGCGAAGTGCCCTCGTTTTGTTGCAGCAAGGCAAGGGCTAAATGCTCGACATCTATTTCCTGATGCTGGTATTGCGAAGCCAATTTTTGGGCGCCTTGCAAAGCTTCGGTCGCTTTTACTGTCCAACGCTCGAAATCTAAAGCCATGATGAATCTCCTTCAATTTACTTGATAATCATGCGCTCAAGACGCAAAAGGTGATTATGAGGTTGCGCTGCTTTTGATTCGCGTTCTTTCCTGGATAGGTTAAAATTCACTTCAATACAAAGAAAGGTTTTGCAATGAAAAAAATGAGGACACGAAATTGGATTTTGTTGGGTGCGGCTTTGCTCTTTGGCGCGCCGGTTATCACGACTTTGCCCGGTTGTGGAGGTGGCGGTTCAGGATCGGGCGTGCAGCTTTTCAGCGATTTGCGGCTGGATTTAGGTAATGGGCAGCGTGGATTATTGGATCTGGCAGTCAATGGCACAACATTAACTGGACGGCTGGATGTGTCGAATCAAGCGGCGAATCCACTTAATAAGGTCTTGAAAGCTGAAAATCCCGCCTCAAACCAACCGAAAGCCTTGAATTTTCAGCTTCCGCCCGGCGCTTACATTTTGTCCGGCACCTTTAACCCGCCACGCGGCTTTGTGGCTAACGGAACTTATCAGAATTCCAGCGGGCAAAACGTAGATTTCACTATTACCGGACAAATTCCAACAACTTCGGACGAAGGCTCTTTTACTTTCACTGCATTAGGCCAATCAGTAAGCGGCACGATTCCGCGCATCGGGCAAAATACGCCTACGCCAACCGCTACCGCAACGCCGGTTACAAATGGCGACACCATTGTGGGCAACATCACCGGTGTAGTGAATAGCAATGTGGTGGCAACCGGCTTTAATATGCCTCTAAAAAGCAGCAGGGTTCGTAACACAGTGCCGCGCCTTTTTTCGGCAGTTTACGAGGGAACTGATGTCGCCATTCGACGGGGCATTACGTTTCAATTGGCGCCCGCTTCCAATTTAGCCACCGGGCAGAGCTTTTCGCTGGCTGGCACCAGCACCAATCGCATCCTGAGTTATTTCGAGGCGGATAATGCGAATCCCAGTGGCACAGCGAAGAGTTGGGATTCGATTAGCGGCACACTCCGCATTGATTCAATTCAGGGAGACCGCATCAATTTCACGATTACTAATGCGCGACTGCAAGCGAGAGGCAGTGACCAGGCGACTGGCAGTTTCACCATCAGTGCTACCGGACAAGCGCGTGTTTCCTTTGGCACAACTGGATAACGCAAACATAGAACCAATAAAAGGCGGGGCCGATTCCAAAGAATCGGCCCCGCTTTTTATTAAGTGATGCGTTAGTTTTTAAATTAACGCGGAACGACAACGCGCGTCTTTTCCGTTCCACGCACCACAGTGATTTCATGCACGTTGGGCATGGGTGTGGGAACAGGATAATTGTCAATGCGCGCTGGCGGTAATGTTGGATTGGGAATGACTGTTGTCTTTTCAAACCGCTTCATTACCGTCCGTTCCCGAACGTTATAAGCCAGTTGCCGTTCGCGGCGGCGCGCTTCGATAGCATCTTGCACAGCAGCCTCGCGAACTTTTTGCGCTAAGGGATCGGCACTTTGCGCCGGATATTCACGCGCTTCGACAATGGGGAAGGCTTCGCGCGTTTGCGGATCGCGAATGGTGATATGCAATTCACCCGACAGGTTCGCGGCGATTAGACGTTCAGCTACTTCGGGCAAAGCGGCGACAACCACGCGTGTAAATGTCTTCTGGCCTGGTTGTGGTGGCGGTGTCGGCGCCGGTGGCGCCGGTGCCGCAGCACCCGGCGCGGCAGGAACCGGAGTCGGTTGCACAGCAACATTGAGTGAGCGGTCTACACCCAACACTTCCAAATCTTGCGCGATAGTGCGGCCCGATGTAATTTCGGAAGCGTTAGCGCCAGTGAGTTTCAGTTTATGCACTGCCACAATGTCCACGCGGTCACCTTTATCTACAAGGCCGGCGGCAGTTTGCAACGGGTCAACCCAAATGCCAACAGCGCGCAAGTCGCGCCGTGGAATGCGAAAAGTGGCTGGAATGGCGCGGTCGAGGTCATCCGTTATCATGGTGGTGGTCACGACCTGCCTTTCTTCAATCGGCTCTTTAGTCAATTTCCCAACCGCCAAGTCAACATCGCTAATGGCGCCCGCTACAGCCGGAGAGTCACTGGACTCGGTGAGCATATCGGCGGTGATGACGGTGCGAGGTGGAATGTAACGCTTGGCTACAAAACTCCGCACGGGGGCCGGCGTTGGGTTTGGCCCAGTTGCGGCAGGCTGCCCGGCGGGCCGCATAAAAACAAAAGCTGTCAGCCCCGCGCCGACCAGGAACAAAGCAACCAATCCAATTAAAATCAAGTTATTGCGATTCATGAATGTCTCCTTCTGGCCTGACTAAAGTTTTGGTCAGGCCCGTCGGCTGAATTTATTGGCCGCCACCAGCGCCACCGCCACCAGCAGTTGCTCCAGTGGCGAAACCAGAATTATTGTTAAAAGACGGAATGCCGGGGATGCCCATAGGAATGGGCAACCATTCGGTTTCTCCCGTGGAGAAGGGCCGGGCCGGAGCCAGTTGGCCATCTTTTAATTTCGTCTCTAACAAGCGAGGCGTTACAAACACGACCAGTTCAGTCTCGTTCTTCTGGAAACGTTTACTGGAGAAGAGCGCACCCAAGACAGGAATGCGGCTAAGCAGCGGCACTTCGCGGCGGGTTTGCGTCAGGGTGTTCTGAATCAAGCCACCTAAAGCCAGGGTGCCGCCCGGTTCAATGGTCACTTCGGTTTGCGCCTGACGCTGGGAGAAGCCGGGAATGATGCCGCCGCCACCAGGAGGAACTACGCCGATAGTAAAGTCGGGCTGGGAAACTTCGGTGCGAATCTGCGCCGTAATCACGCCGTCATCTGAGGAGACTGGCGTTACATCCATCAAAATACCAAACGGCTTAAAGATAATAGATGTTGTCGCATTGCCACTGCCCGATAGTGTTGTAACACCGGGAATCGGCACTTCGCCACCAACCTTGAAAGTCGCCGTGCGGCCCGATAAAACCGTGGTGCGCGGATTGGATAAAATGCGCGCATTGCCTTTGGTCACTTCGGCACGGAGTGCAACCTGGAAGGGCGAAAGAAATTGAAAAGAACGACTGCCTACCAAATCACTAACAGTGCCCGGAGTGCTTATAACTCCTCCGGCAACGGGGCCTGTCGGACGAGAACCCTGGCCGATAACGAAGCCCGTAGGATTAGACGCAGCGCTATCCAACAACGAAGTAAAAGTAAGACCCAAATTTTTCAAGTCCGATTTGTTAATTTCCAAAACAGTAATATCCACATCAATCTGCTGCGGGCGCGGCGTGTTGATGAGGTTATCTACTTTGGGGCTGTAGCTACGCGCGATTTGCTCGGCCTGCACCGCCGCGTTGGTAGTTGGTGTAATACCGGTCAGCACTAATCGTGTTTTGCTGCCGCTAACCGTGACCTGAGCGCCGGGGATAGAGCGATTAATGCTCGATGCCAGATTGTTCATCGCCAAAACATCTTCTGACAGGGCTGCTGGCGCCTTGGCAATCGCAACCCGATTAATCACATTCATGCCACTGCGCGCCGCTACCAGGGCTGCTTGAGCGATTTCCTCAGGCGTCACCGCTGTGCCTTCGAGAATAATCTGATCGGCCACTTCCCGAACCGTGATATTGGTGAACGGTTGAGGCGGCGCCGGCACTGTGCCGGGCACTTCAGGCACGGGTGCTGGTTGGGCGGAGCGCAGGGTATCTCTGACTTGTTCAACTGTTAATCGCGCTGGCGGCGGCGTAACGATTTGAGGCAGACGAATCAGGTTGACCACTTCAAGGTCTTTCGCCAACGCCTTGGCCACAGCTTCAGCAGTGGCGCGTTGCGCTTCGGCGGACACCTGACCTTCAAGCAAGACAGTTCTGCCTAATACGCGCACTTCCACGCCATCAGTGCGAATGGCGTTTTTAATTTGCGTGTCGAGCGGCACCTGGGCGCCTTCATTGGCTACAATCGGGCGAATCTGTGTGAGATTTACGACTTTAGGCGCAAACAACGCGGCAACGTCGCCCGCCATTTTTTGTTCATCGGCATTAGCAACCAGGCCATCCAACACAATCGATCCGCGAATGGCGCGCACTTGAACATCCGGCAGGTTAATGGCGGCGGCTACCGAAGTCGCTAAATCGCCGGGTGCATCACCGGAAGCCGGCACCACTTGCACATGATACTGGCGAATTTTCTTATCAACAATGACCAGACTGGTGGCGCCAGGCGCTTTTCCGTTAACCAGAACGGCTCGCGAGTTGACTACAACTACATCGGCAATATCTGGATCGGCAATCGCCACGGTTTGCAAATCATCCGGTGCGATTAAAACCACGAAAGTGCTAACTGTAACTTCAATTTGATTGGAGGCGCCGGGCCGGGGCAGACCGCTCGCGCCGGGCGCGCCAGCCTGAGCCAAACGCGGCAGCGATGAAATGTATTTGGTATCGGCGGGAACCGAAGCGGCTTGCAACTTCGGTGGTAAAGGCCTGCTGGCGGGTGGCAGTTTCAGGGCCGTCGCATTGACAACTTTGCCCATTTTCGAGAAATCCGGCGTGCCATCACTCTTTTCGGGCAAAGCAGGTAGTTGGCTGTTGGCCTGAGCATTTTTAATCTGCTCTTTGGCATCAGCCAGCAAAGTTGGCCGGCTGGGCATCCCGCCTTTCCACACGTAAGGCAGAGAACCAATAGCAATATCGCTACGCGGGCCGGGCTTAGCCGGCAATTTTTCATTGCTCAGGCGCGAAAGTGACAGGTGACCAGGGCGGGCCATCTCGACTGATTTGGCGGGCAACTGAGCCAGCACACCGGCTACAGCGCCGCCCACTTTATCAAGTCTCGCTTTATCAAAGCCGGCTTTCGCCAGCAAAGAGAGCGGGAACATGGCACGCGTGGGCAGAGGATTATCAGCGCCATCATTGGCTCGTGCGCGGAGCGATGAGTGAAATAAATCGCTACGCCAGTTTTGGGCAGTCTGAGCCGAGGTCACTCTGGCACTCAAAGGGATTGTGGCCTTAGGCGTTTTGGCCGACGGCTTAACCGCCGCCTTACTCGCCTGAGGCCGCGCCTGAGGCGACTTCGCCTGTGGCAATGGCGGCAGAGCAGCGTAGGCCCTATTATCGCCGACCAACAAGCCAAAGCCTGTTGTGCCGCTCAAGGCCAGCAACAGGCATAAGGAGGTCAGGCGATCAGTGCGGGCTGCACGCCAGGTGCAGGTTAATGCAGCATTTGGCGCAATGTGTAGTGCACGAATTGGGACAGAGGTGACGAAAGATTCGCCCTCGAAAGGGCGCTTTCGCGCAGAAGTCGGCTTAGTCATTTAGTCTCTCCTTAAAAGCGGAAGAAAATCTTCTGATAATCTTCTAAGGTGCGTCAGGTAGCCGGCGGCGATGGTGAATAAAACAGGCCTTCGCTGGCGACGACTAATGAATTTCCAAGATTTAATTGTCGGCAAGCAGTTTCACATCGCCTACTTAAAACATTAAGTAGAGCGGAAACAAAAGACGACAGCTTGCGGAATTGCCTTTCAATACTGCTCAATACTACCCAGCATCTTATTTGGCATAACCGTCCTGCAAAACTGCTTTATCAGAGAAATTCTAAACCATTCGCCCGGTTATGCCAAATCTACCACATCCAGGCCCAGGTTTTAATGAATTTTCTCAATCTCTTTTTGCTCGCTCAGCAAAACACAGAGAATCAGCAATACGATAAAAAGTTAAGATTACGAAAACAGCATGAACCGGCGGCGCGGCTTATCTTCGACCTCAGCCGGTAATTTGAACAACCGCGTCGCGATGGCACGCAGATTAATCGCTAACTCGCTGTCCTTTTGTGTTAAGGCAAAAGGCGAACCCATGTTAATCGCTTCCGAAGCAATCTTCGGCTGATTGGGCAGCGAGGCTAAAATCTTGGCATCCAGAGTTTTTTCAAAATCATCACGGCTAATCATATCCGTCGCATCGGCACGATTGATGACAACACGCACGCGTTGTTCAATTTCCGGCGGCACGACTTCTAAGAATGACTTGGTAGCTTTAAGCGCCAGCAAATCGGACGATGAGGAAACCACAACAATAATATCAACCAGAGGCAAGTAAGCGACGGCTTCATCGGGAGAGAGCAACGGAAAGTCCACAATCGTCGCCGAATAGGTGCGGCGAAACATCTCAAAAAGATTGGGCAAGAAATCGTCGGGAATGACTTCCGGCACCTGTGTAGATACGCCTTGCCAGGTGAAATAATGAATCCCGGTGCGATGCGCCGTTGTAAAATGTGCCAGCCAATCGGCTGTATAAGCCGAGTCATCATGAGTGGCACCGGCCATATCCAGCATTCCCACCTTGGGCTGCAAAGATAAGAGCACAGAGGCATCGCCCGATTCCATACCAATCAGTGCTGCCGAGCGCCCCGGCGTCTTGGCAACAATTGCTGCCAGATTGGTAGCAAGGGTGGTTTTGCCCAGTCCACCTTTGCCGGACACAATACCAACCACCACGCCCGCCGCCTCGGAAGCCGCAGGCATATCAACACGGTCTTGCACCACACGCAACGTGCGATGCGAAGCCACAGCCACAATGGATTCGCGCATGGCCGCCGCGTCTAAGGGCTTGATTAAATACTCTTCTACACCAGCCAGCATGGCACGACGCAAGCGGTCGGGAGAGCTGTCACTGGAGATAATGACAACTGCTACCTGTGGCAAAGCCGTAAGAACGGCTTCTGTCAGACTAAAAGCATCTAAACCGGGCAGGTCGCCATCCAACAAGAGCAAATCAGCTTCAGTAGCTTGCAGTGAAAGAACGACAGCCTCAGCCGCCTCTACTTCCGGCATGACCTCAATTAGATAACCGGCAGGCGCTTGTTCCCATCCAGCAGGCAATGGATCAGTCAAACAGGCCGGTAGAATGCGAATCAGCGAGCTTTGCATGTTAGCGAATCAATCAGAGTAAGGTTAGCATAGACAAAGGATGAAGGATGAAGGCGGAGGGATGAAAGGGCGCTTCGCGCCGTGGATTCTCGCGCCGCAGGCGCTTTTTCATCCTTCATCCTTCCGCCTTCATCCTTTACAGGCTTCGTCCCATTGCACTTAAAAAAGCCTGCACGATTTTCGGGTCAAGCGCGTTGCCGGCGTCCTGTGCCAGATTATCAAGCGCGCCGCCGACCACTGACATCGGGCCTCGGTCAGCGCGCGGTTGTGTCATGGCCGTAAAACGCAAGGCAACGGCTAAAATGCGCGATCCTACTGGTATTGTGTCACCTGCCAGACCATCCGGCGTGCCTTTGCCGTCGAATCGTTCATGCTGATGCCGCACCATTTGAGCGACTTCCACCAAACCGTCCACTGCGGCCAGCCAATCGGCACCTTCAACAACCGACACGCGCACGGTTTCTAATTCTTCGGGCGTTAATTTCCCAGATTTCTGCAAAATCGCATCGGGCACACCCAATTTGCCGACTTCATGCAAGAGCGCGGCGAATTCGACCTGTTCACGCTCGCGATTGGAAAGGCGCAACTCACGCGCAATCAAGCCGGCGTAAAACGCCATTGCTTCGGCGTGACCACTGCGGTTTGGTTCACGGCGCTCAGCGGCACTGGCTAACAATTCAGCCAACTCTCGATAAGAGCGGCCTAACCGTTCTACGCGCCGCGTTGCACCAAAGACTTCACCAGCGTGCAAGGCGACTGTTTCCAATAAAACTTGCAGATGTGACGGCAACAAACCGTCAGGCGTGGCGATCCACAATAATGCCAGAGCAACAGGTTGAGCTGTTTCATCATCGCTTGCCAGCAGCGGCACAGCTAAGGCCGGCAACGCGGCGGCAGGTTCGGTAATTGCGGACTTCCCTGCCTCAGACAAAGTGTTGCCCGATAGGGCATCACCGGCTTTATCGGTGCGCGCAAAAGTGTTGGCCCAATCACAAACTTCGCCTAAAATCACTTGCAAATGCGCCGGGGCCTGCGCCACAAAAAACGGCTCCGAAGGCAAATTCGCCCATAAATGCGCCCCCGCAAAACGCGCCTCACTAAAAAGCGTCGCATCGAAAAGCTCGCTGTCCGCCGCGATGTTTTCCTCTTCCAGGCCTTCGTAGAGTTCCCGTGCGGTTTCACCCTGGGCAACAGACAGCAAGCACACCGCATCGCCTGGTGTTTCGCGCGAGAATACAGCCACCGTTTGGGCGGCGGTTAAATCACGCAAGGCGATAGCGATTTGCGTCGCTAAACCTTCACTGTCCTGACGGTCACTACCCTGCAAGCCGCGCAACCAGTCCAGCAAAAGGCGCGTGCCTTCTGCCATTGTCTGGTCAGGTTCCTGATTCCAAGCCGTAACGCTCCATTGCGCCATGCGCACGGGCCGCCTCCAATGAAATAAAATGTCTTACGCGCCGCTTCGGTTTCCCTCGTGGCTTACCTCGGTTTATCAGCGCATTAAAAGCAATGTCAGTTTCTTCCACATGCCACACGACCTTCAACCACCAAATGAATTGGCCGCCGTTTTCAGCGCGCGCACGCCTACGCGGATTGTATGTTATCACCGATTCACAGCGAGCGGGCGGCCATTTGCCCATTGCGCGCGCAGCCTTAGCCGGCGGCGCGCAAATCATTCAACTGCGTGACAAAGAGACATCACTACCGCGTCTATTAGCCATCGCTAATGAAATGCGCCGTCTAACACGCCAATACAACGCGCTGCTTATTATCAATGATCGCACCGACTTAACGCTATGCTGCGAAGCCGACGGCGTGCATCTCGGCCCCGACGACTTGCCGGTTGGCGCCGTGCGTCGCTTATTAGGGCCACACAAAATTATTGGCGCATCGTGCGGCACAAAAGAAGAAGCATTAGCTGCCTGGCACGCGGGTGCCGATTACATTGGTTGTGGCGCCATTTTCGGCACGCAAACCAAAAGCGATGCAGGCGAGGCCATTGGCCTGGAGGCGCTACGCGAAATCGTGGAGGCCACTCCCCTGCCCGTTGCCGCAATTGGCGGCGTTCATCTTGAAAACATCGCGCAAACTCGGCGGGCTGGCGCGTCTATGGCCGCTGTAATTACCGCGGTTACGAATGCGCAAACCCAGACCGCCATGTCCCAGGCCACACGAGACTTAGTAGCGCGGTTTGATGTAGGGGCGCAACAGGTTGCGCCCTTGTGATAGGCAAATGGGTGTATTATTCGGGCGCAATCCGCCCAGAGGGCACCCGGCGCCCCTACAAAATCCATGAATCTTGCTTCCTTGGGCGAATTTGGCTTAATTGGGCGTTTGCGAAACAGTTTGGCGCTGCGGCCCGGAGTGCAACTTGGCATCGGCGATGACGCGGCGGTTCTGGAAAGCATAACTTCGCCCATTGTCACCTGTGATGCCCTGATAGAAGGCATTCACTTTCGCCTCGATTGGACAGGCCTGCGCGATCTGGGCTGGAAATCTCTTGCAGTCAACCTTTCCGATATAGCTGCGATGGGCGGAACGCCGATAGCCGCTTTTGTGGCACTTGCCTTACCCTCCCATTTTACAGTCGAGCAAGTTGAAGAGATTTATAAAGGTATGGAAGAGTGTGCCCGCGAATTCGCTTTCACCATTGCCGGCGGCGACACAACTAAGTCGCCTGGCCCATTAATGATTTCGGTCACCTTAATCGGCAACACGCCGCACCCCATTTTGCGTTCAGGCGCACAGGTCGGGGATGTTTTACTGGTGACGGGCACTCTGGGTGATGCGGCAGCCGCTTTAGAATGCTTGCAAAATTCGCAGCCGGCACCCGATGAAATCTTGCAAAAACATCACAGGCCATCGCCACGCCTGCGCGAAATGCACGCCGCTTTGCAAATTCCAAACGCCGTTCGCGCCGCGCTGGATTTATCGGATGGCTTAGCCGGCGACGCGGCGCATATCGCCCACGCTTCAGACGTGACTCTGGAAATTGAAACCGATTTATTGCCGATTTCCCAGGCCTGCCGCGCCATAGCCGAAATACAAAACAACACTCCACTCGACTGGGCCTTGCGTAGTGGCGAAGATTACGAGTTATTGCTTTGCGTGGCACCCGAACAAGCTCAGGCGGTGCAAAACGCTATTGAACAAACCGGCACATCTTGCACTGTTATCGGGCGAGTCCTCCCTCGCGAAAGTGCGCCAGTCATGCTCAAGAGCAAAGAAATGCGCGAATCCGCCAGAGGCGGATTCGCGCATTTCTAAACTAACTCCGATTAATCGGCGATGAAAGCGTAATAGATAGCGGCGGCAACAGCGGCGCTGATCGCAAAGTGGCGCTCGAAGCGATTAAATTCGCGGTCATCCAACTCTTCCTGCGTAGGGCCGGCGGCAACAGCCGGGATTTCCAGCACGCGAAAATCAGTGTTGATATTCACGTAATGATCGGCAGTCATCGGCGAAACGGTGGCGACGGCATCGGTGTAATTGAGCGAGGTAATGGTGCCCGTTGCGAACTGCAACCCATTACGCAAGTATTCGATGCGGCTGCCGACTTTCAGGCATTGTTTCGACCCCATCGAAATACGAGCTGCATTGCAGCCGGGGCGCGAAATCACAACGCCGCGCGGCGCGGCAAAGGCCATGTTGGCAGGTGGCGACGGCTCGGCTATGACAAGCGGCGGTGCGGCAGCTATACTCGCCGCCGTTGGAGTCGTGGCGGGTTGCGCAGTGCTTAAAACCGGCTCAGCCGGAGCGGTATTCTGCGCCTGCGCGGGCAAGACCAGAGCAAGAGCGAAAGGTAATGCGGCGAGAGCGGCGGACGGCGTGTGTTTGCGAATCATGTAAGTCCTCCCTGAATTCTCCCAGATGTTTTTGTCGAACGAATTTGCAAAAGCGATGGGCGCTTCAACCAAAACGGCCTTTTAATGAGCCATTCTTTGACGGCCATTATAAGCTGTGCAAGGCCGTTTTGTCAATGAGAAGTTGGCAAAACCGCACCGCCTTGTGCTTTTTGTATGCCATGAATTGCATTGATTTGACATGACTTTAAACATAACTACCAACATGAATCTGCGACGACAGGAAACACAAAACGCC
>DASWNL010000651.1:0-3181 GCA_036399215.1 Abditibacteriaceae bacterium | reverse complement strand
CAAGCAGCACATTCACTTGAACGCGGCGCGCGGCGCGCTTTAGGTGAAGCCATCAACTGTCTGCAAATTCCTCTGGCCGATGGTGGCGAGGGCACTGTTGAAGCGATTGTCAAAGGTGCTGGGGGAACAATTCAGAATGCCCAAGTGCGCGGCCCTTTGGGCGAGGAAGTTCACGCGCAATGGGCAATCTTAAATGATGGACGTGCCGTTATCGAAATGGCACAGGCTTCCGGCTTAACGCTGGCTCTCCCTGAAAAGCGCAATGCTTTGCACGCTTCAAGTTACGGAACAGGCGAGTTGATTTGCGCCGCTCTGAATGCCGGCTGCCACAAAATTCTGCTCGGCATCGGCGGTTCAGCTACAACCGATGGCGGAGTTGGCGCCTTTCAAGCCTTAGGTGTGCGTTTTCTGGATGCAGACGGCAATGAACTGCTGCCCGGTGGTGCAGCATTACGCGATTTGCACAGGATAGAGTTGGATTCGCTTGATGCGCGCTTGCATGGCTGCGAAATTACTGTGCTTTGCGATGTGACGAACCCATTGCATGGCCCACACGGCGCGGCTTTCGTTTATGGCCCGCAAAAAGGTGCTACGCCGAAGCAGGTGCAAATACTCGACGAAGCGCTGCAAAATTTTGCAGACGTAACCGCACAAACCAGTGGTAAGGATTATCGAAATGTGCCCGGCGCGGGCGCAGCGGGCGGCATCGGCTTTGGCTTGATGAGTTTTCTGAACGCGCGCTTAAAGCCCGGCATTGAAACGATTCTCGAAGTTACGCACTTTGCGGAAAAATTGGAAAACGCCGATTTAGTTTTAACCGCCGAAGGTTCGTTAGATGCGCAGACTTTAAGCGGCAAGACCATCGCCGGCCTTTGCCACGCAGCGCACAAAGCTAAAAACGGGCGCGGTGTGCCCGTTATCGCTTTTGGCGGCGCGGTTCGCTTAAGCGGTGCGCAATTGGATGACCTGGGCCTGCTTTCTGCTTTTTCCATCGCCAACGCGCCGCTAAGCCTTGAACAGTGCTTATTCAATGCTGATGAACTGTTAGCCGATGCTGCCGAGCGCGCCTTGCGCTTATGGAAGGGTCTTACTCTGGCGCCGAACGAATGACATGACGCGCCTTGAATTGTAAATCGAACTCTTCATCGCTGGCAGGAGCGTGATAAGTGCTAATCAGCGAAAAGCGGTCGGCACCGGAAGTATTGGGCATAGAAGCGTGTAATAAACGATCAGAAAAGAATATCGCGCCGCCGGCAGGCAGTTCACAAATCACTTCTTCATCAGGGCGCCACGTGATTTCCTGCACTACATTGGTAAATTCGCGGTTGGTGGTCGCGCCATCCGATTGCAGGGCTTGCCACTCACGCGCCTGGCTGCCCGGCAACACTTTCAAAGCGCCATTATCAGCCATAACTTCATCCAACGCAATCCAGACCGAGAGTTTGGGCCGCGTGTCGCGCCAGTAAAAGGCATCGTTGTGCCACGGCGTTGCAAAGTGTTGCTCGCGTGATTTGAAAACGATTTTATCAGAGAGAAACGCGATGCCATCCGGCATGATTTCGCTCAGGACTTCGACGATTTTCGGATGTGAAGCTAATTCATAAAATAACGGCGATACACATGCCGCACCAACAAAAACCGTCGCTTTACCCGCCGCGTGCTCGCGCAAAATGCGTTGCGCCTCGGCTTTGAGCGCCAGGCATTCCACGGGTGTTAAAAGATCAGGCACTATGGAAAACCCATCGCGGCTATAAGTGGCTAAATTCGATTTCATGTCGGCCTTCTTTCAATCAGGCTACTAACGAAGAAGCGTTTTGCATTCATAACACATCCTTGCCATGAGCGATTCTATTAATTTATCGTTCAGCCAATTTTAATGCTTTTCTCATGCAGACGCTGTTTTCAACGCCTTCATATTGGCCGTAATTGGGAATCAATTCATAGCCCGATTTTTGATACAACTTAATCGCTTCAGGCTGTCTCTTGCCGGTTTCCAAAACGGCGAACTGAAAATTCAACTCACGCGCCCATTTTTCCAATGCTTTTAAAATTTCGCCCGCGACGCCTTTGCCTCTATTCTCAGGACGCACAAACATGCGTTTGATTTCGACGCCATTCGCATCAAATTCTTTGAAAGCGCCACAGCCGACGGCCTTTTCATTTTCATAAGTGACAACAACATTTTTTATCGCATCAGTCTTGTTGAATTGTGCATAAAAGACGTTTTCTTCTCCATCACGCTGGCGCAATTCTTCATCTAACAAGCGGACAAGGTCTTGAAAGTCATTATCTGCTGAATTTGTCCTGATAACTTTTAGCATTTTGCCCACTTTGAATATTGAACTGCCAAAGTGTAACCTTGAAGTGATGCTATCAAAGTCAACGCCGCTGACGACGAATCGAGGTTTGCTCGATTGGGTGAGTGAAAAAGCGGCGCTTTTCCAGGCCGAGCAAGTTCATTGGTGTGATGGCTCCGATGCCGAATACCAAGCCCTCTGTGACCTGATGGTGCAAAGCGGCAGTGCTGTGCGCTTGAATCAATCGCTGCGGCCTAACTCGCTTTTAGTGCGCACCGACTCGCGCGATGCCAGTGATTGCTCCCATTTTATTGCCGAACACACCTTTCTTTGCACGCGCCGCGAAGTAGATGCCGGCCCTACTAACAACTGGCATGATCCGCTCGCTATGAAGCAACGGTTCAATCGCTTGTTTGCCGGTGCCATGCGTGGGCGCACCCTGTTCGTTGTGCCGTTTGCGCTTGGCCCTCGCGACTCTACGTTTGAGCGCATCGGCGTGCAACTGACTGATTCGCCTTATGTAGCGGCCAACTTAAGAATCCTGACGCGCATGGGCCAGGAAGCTTTAGAAGCGCTGGGAGACGGCGATTTTGCGCCGTGTTTGCATTCGCTTGGCTATCCGCTTTTGCCCGGCGAAAGCGATGTGCCCTGGCCCTGCGACCCGGACAACTTTTTGCTGGCCCATTTTCCCGAAGAGAGACAAGTTTGGAGCTATGGCAGCGGCTATGGCGATAACGCTTTGCTTTCGCGCAAAAGTTTTGGCTTGCGCCTGGCCGGTGCCATGGCACGCGACGAAGGCTGGCTGGCCGAACATATGTTATTGCTCGGTCTCAGTAATCCTCAGGGGCGCAAAATCTATGTGGCGGGCGCCTTTCCTCCAGGTT
>DASWNL010000650.1:0-21219 GCA_036399215.1 Abditibacteriaceae bacterium | reverse complement strand
CATCCAAAAGATCGGCGCTCTGAAAAGCGATGCCTTCCAAAGCAGCCCGCGCAATATGGGCGGCGCTGCTGTCGCGTGTCAGGCCGATAATTGTGCCGCGCGCATAAGCATCCCAGTGCGGCGCGCCTAAACCTGTGAAAGCCGGAACCACAACCACGCCGCCGCTATCGGGCACCGACTGCGCTAAGACATCTACTTCCGGTGCCGAGCGCACGATGCCCAAACCATCGCGAAGCCACTGCACAACGGCGCCACCCACAAAGACACTACCTTCCAGAGCGTATTCCCGCTGCGCGCCGAACTGCCAGGCAACTGTTGTCAGCAAGCGTTGCCGAGAAGCGACAGGCTTTGTGCCCGTGTGCTGCAACATAAAACAGCCTGTGCCGTAAGTATTTTTTGTCTGCCCCGGTTGCACGCACAGTTGTCCTAAAAGCGCCGCCTGCTGGTCGCCAGCAACGCCCGCAATCGGCAAACCTGACAGGCCCAGTGAGGTTTCCACTTCGCCATAAACTTCGCTCGAAGCGCGCACCTGTGGCAACAGGCTTTCTGGTATAGCGAATAATTCGAGCAGTGTTTTATCCCACTCGCCGCTGTGAATATTGTAAAGCTGAGTGCGCGCAGCGTTGCCGGCATCCGTAATATGCAACTTGCCGCCGCTTAACTTCCAGATTAGCCAGGTATCCACCGTGCCAAAGGCGAGACGCCCCGCTTCTGCTTTGGCACGAGCGCCGGGGGCATTATCGAGAATCCAGGCGATTTTGGTGGCCGAAAAATAAGCATCCAACAAAAGGCCGGTGCGCTGCTGGATAAGCGGGTCGTGCCCTGCGGCGCGCAAGGCATCGCAGTGCCCGGCGGTGCGGCGGTCTTGCCAGACGATGGCGTTATAAACCGGCACACCGGTTTCCCTATCCCAGACAATTGCCGTTTCGCGCTGATTGGTAATACCGATGGCGGCGATGTCACGCGCGCAGATTCCGGCCCGCGCCAGCGCTTCAATGGCCACGCCTATTTGCGCCGACCAGATTTCTTCGGGATCGTGTTCCACCCAACCCGGCTGTGGGTAATTCTGGCGGATTTCTTTTTGTGCCAGCGCACAAAGGCGCCCCTCGTAGTCAAAGAGAATCGCCCTTACACTGGTTGTGCCGGCATCGAGAGAAAGAATGTAGGACATAAATTCCGAGATAGCTTTAGAAGTTACTCAAAGGATAAACCAGAAGACTGCACAACGGCGATGCCTTAAGTCTGGGGCCAAAAGCCAAGGCGAACTCAACCTGGCTTTCGCGGCGCCGATTCTACGCGATTGAGGTAGCTTGTATTTAGGTCGGCTATTCTTTTTCATAGATTTGACAACAGGCGATTGAAAACCATGACCAAATTCCACACTTTGACTACGCCCTTCATTAGCGGACTCATGATGGCATTGAGCGCATTGACGCCTTGTGCTGCACTGGCGCAAGAAGCAACACAAGAAGCGCCGCGTCCTCCGATTCCGGTGCGGTTTACTCTGCCACAACCCGGCTATGTGACTCTGGTCGTTGAAGACGCGCAGGGCAAACGCGTGCGAAATCTTGTCGCGGAAACGCAGTTTCCGGCGGGAGAGAACACCGTTTACTGGGATGGTTTGGACGACATTGGACGCGATCCGCAGGCGGCCAAAAACGGCACGTATTCCATTCCAGGCAAATTGGTTTTACCGGGTAATTATTCGGTGCGCGGCCTGGTGCGCCCGATGATTGAAGCGCGCTATGAAATGAACGTTTATTCGCATGGCAGCCCGCCGTGGCGCACTGCCGACAAAGGCAGCGAATGGCTCACCAATCACACGCCGCCTAACGCGATTTTGTGGGTGCCCGCCAGTGAAGCGCCGGCGCGCGAAGGCAAGCCCGCGCCGGGTGGACAGGTTCTGGTGGGCAGTTGGGTTGCTGAAGGCGGTAGCGGTCTGGCGTGGATTGATACCAATGGCCGCAAAGTGTGGGGGCAGCATTGGGTCGGCGGCGTCTGGACAGGTGTCACCGAACTGGCACGCGATGAAGGCAAAAATCCTGTTCCCGGCGTTTATGCTTATGCGGCCAGCGCCTGGGATGATGAACTACGACTTTCAACTCTGCAAAAGCAAAGCGGCAAGGCGCCGCGCGATACACGCTTTGGCAGTGGCGAAGATCAACCCTTATTAGAGCCAAAGTGGAAATTTCCCCCCGGAACCGCTGACCTCACCGACAAAGGTTTTGGCGCCGAGCGCGGCATCGCCGGACTTGCCGTTCATAACGGCCTTTTAGTGGCGAGCCTGCCTGTTCTCAATCAATTGCTTTTTATAGATGCCCATGCGCGCAAAGCTTTGGGAACGACACCCTTGAACAATCCGCGCGGCGTGACTTTTGATAAACAAGGGCGCCTGCTGGTGCTTTCGGGCACTCGTTTGATGCGCTTTTCGCTGGGAGCCAATCCCGCTCGATTAAGCGCGCCGCAAATGCTTGTAATGAGTGGCCTGGAAGACCCACAGCGCGTGACGTTAGATGCCTCTGGCAACATTTACATCAGCGATTGGGGCAAGGCGCATCAGGTCAAACTCTTCGCGCCAGACGGAAAATTCGTGCGCGCTATTGGCGAGGCCGGAGCGCCGCGCCCCGGCCCTTATAATCCACGCCATATGAATCACCCGGTTGGCGTTACAATTGACGGGCAGGGGCGTTTATGGGTGGCGGAAAACGATTTCGCGCCCAAGCGCCTCAGCCTCTGGTCGCAAAGCGGCAAACTGTTGGACGCCTATTATGGCCCGTCGCAGTATGGCGGCGGTGGCGAGATTGACCCGCGCGATAAGACGCGTTTTCTTTACGGCGGCGAAGGCGGCTCGCTGGAGTTTGAACTTGATTGGAAAAACGGCAGCGACCGCGTATTGAATGTGCTGTCGCGCAAAGAATATAACCCCGCCAACCTGCCGCAGGGCGCTATTGGCGCCACGCAGCCGCAAACGGCTTTGTATCACAATAACCGCCGCTATTTGACCAACGTTTTCAATAACAATCCGACTGGCGGCGTTTCTTTTGGCTTTCTTTATTCGGTTGAAAAGGGCATGGCCATCCCGCGCGCTGGCCTGGGCAACGCCGGGTCGTGGCCTTATTTAGCCTGGATGCTGCCGGGCTACAATAAGTATTTTTATGCGCGTTGGAGCGGTCAGATTATGCCACGCCATTCGCATACCTATAAATTCACAACACTCAGCGACGACGGCGTGCGCCTGTGGATTGGGGATAAAAAACTGATTGACCGCTGGCAGGAAAAAGGCCGCAGCGAAGACAGCGGCAGCGTAACGTTGGAAGCCGGCAAGCGCTACGATATTACGATGGAGTTCTACCAGAACCAGGGCGGCGCCCTTGCGCAGCTTTTCTGGGAAAACCCTGAACAACCGCGAGAGATCGTCCCCTCGTCACAGCTTTTTCCAACGCGCGAATCCGCGCAACCGGGCGGACTAAATGCCTATTACGCCAGCGGCACCGTTTATGGCGATTTGCGCGGCGCCACGCGCACCGTAACGCGCATTGATCCGGTTATTAACTTCGATTGGAATGCTTCCGGGCCGGAGGCGCTGCAAAATCCTGAGGCCAATACTTTTCGCGCGCGATTGCCGCAGAACTTGAAGCGCAACGACAGTGTGCTTTTTGTGTGGTCGGACACCAACGGCGATGCTCAGGTGCAGGCGAGCGAGGTTTCATTTGTTAATGCTGGTGACTCTATCGGCGGCGTAACGCTGATGCGGGATTTATCGTTTGTGGTGGCGCGTGTCGGCGACAAAGCCATGCGCTTTGCGCCGATAACAATTGACCGTCGCGGTGTGCCGCAATACGACCTGAATAAGGGCGAAGTGTTGGCGGATAAGGCGCAAAGTCCGGTCTCCAGCGGCGGCAATCAATCGTTGTTAGCGGCTAATGGTTGGTCGGTGCATACCAACGCGCCGCAGCCATTTTCGGCGCATGGCGTTGGCGGAGCTAAAAACGGCGTGGCGCTGTGGAGCTATCCGAGTTTGTGGCATGGATTGCACGCTTCGCACCATGCGCCGCTGCCGGATCGCCCCGGCGAGCTTTTAGGCACCACACGATTGCTCGGTGGTTTCGTGACGCCCAAAGGCGGCGAGGCCGGGCCGCTCTGGGCTATTAACGGCAACAAGGGCAATGTATATCTCTTCACGGCGGACGGGCTTTTTGTAAGCACGCTGTTCAAAGATTCGCGCCAGGCCGCTTTCGACGCGCCGCGCGAAGAGCGCAACCGGCTGATGAACGACCTGAGCTTGCAGGAGGAGAACTTCTGGCCGATGATGTCGCAGACTGCCGATGGTCGCATCTACGTCATCGGCGGAAATTCCAGCATCATGCGACTCGATGGCTTAGATAAGATTCGGCGTTTGCCCGCTTCAGCGCTTCAAGTAAGCGAAGGGCAATTGCAGCAAGCACAAGCCTATTTTGTGCAACAGGAAGCCGCCCGCCAGGCGCGTCTCAAGCCGGAGCAAAGCACCTTGTTTGTGACTGTGCGGCCCAATGCGCCAACGGTGGATGGCAAACTGGACGAATGGGATGCCAAAAACTTTGTGCCGATTGATACGCGTGCCTCGGCTGCGGTTTCTATTGCAGGCGACCGTCTCTTTGCGGCGTGGAAGACCGATGAGAACGATCTGCTCCGCAATCAGCCGGAAGCTTTAGCCAACCTCTTCAAAAGCGGCGGCGCTTTGGATTTAATGATAGGCAACGTGGAAGGCGGGCAACGCTTGTTGGTGACTAAAGCCGGAGGGAAAACAACAGCCATGCTTTATCGCCCGCGCGACCCAAATGCCGGAGGTGAACCGACTAAATTCATTTCCAATCTGGGCATCAACAGAACCACGACGATAGATCGCGTGCAAAACGTCAGCGAGCAGGTGCAACTGGCTCAGGACGGCAGCAACTATGAGCTTTCGGTTCCCCTGGCGCTGCTCAATTTGCAGGTGCAAGCCGGACAAACTTTCAAAGGCGACATTGGCATTCTGCGCGGCAACGGCGTGCAAACCTTGCAGCGCATCTATTGGCATAACAAGGCGACTGGTCTGGTTTCCGACATAGCTACCGAAGCTGAACTCACTCCACAGTTGTGGGGTCGCTGGGAGTTCAAGAACCAATGAGAATTTCAAGTTCCAATCTCTTTTTAGCCGCCGGATTAACGGCGAACATTCTCTCTGCTGGTGCGCAAACGGCACTTCCGCGAACTGTTGAGCGCTGGGGCGTTTATGAGATCACGTTGCGCCATCAGACGCAGGGCAATCCCTATCACACTGTTCAATTATCCGCGACTTTCACCAACGGCAAGCAAAACTTCACGGTGCCCGGCTTCTGGGATGGAGAAGACATCTACAAAGTGCGCTTCATGCCACCGACGCCGGAGGTTTGGCGCTACCAAACGCAAAGCAATGCGCCCGCTTTGAGCGGCAAAACCGGCTCTTTTACCGTGACGGCAGCCGGGGCGGGCAATCGGGGGCCGGTTCGTGTCGCCGATACCTATTATTTGCGCTATGAAGATGGCACGCCTTACCATCAATTCGGCACCACAAGCTACGTCTGGACGCATCAGAGTGAAGAGCTGCAAGAGCAAACACTAAAAACTTTGGCGGCCTCGCCGTTCAATAAAATACGCTTTTGCGTGTTTCCCAAAAGCTATGATTACAACAAGAACGAGCCTCCCCATTTTGCCTTTGTGCGTCGGGCCGACGGCACCTTCGATTTCGACCAGCCTCAGCCGGAGTTCTGGCGCCACTTTGAAAAGCGCATTCTCGATTTGCAACGACTCGGCATCGAAGCCGACATCATTCTCTGGCACCCTTACGACCGCTGGGGCTTTTCCGAAATGAGCGACGCGCAGGACGACCGCTATCTGCGTTATTGCATCGCGCGCTTAGCGGCCTATCGAAACGTGTGGTGGTCGCTGGCCAACGAATACGATTTCATGACCAACCGTCCGCAGGGGCATCGCGGCAACAAGCAGTGGGAAGATTGGGACAGGTTTTTTGGGATTCTCCAGAAGGAAGACCCCTTCGGAAAACTGCGCGGCATTCACAACGGCTCGACCTGGTATGACCACACCAAACCGTGGGTGACGCACGCCAGCATTCAAACGGCGGATATGAACGCCGGCCAGAGCTTCCGCGAGCGCTATCGCAAGCCGGTGATTTACGACGAGTGCCGCTATGAAGGCGATATTCCGCAGGGTTGGGGCAACCTGAACGCGAAAGAGATGACGCAGAAGTTCTGGCAGGGCACGCTCAGCGGTTGCTATGTGGGGCATGGCGAAACCTATAAACACCCGCAGGATATTCTGTGGTGGGCCAAAGGTGGCGTGCTGCGCGGACAAAGCCCGCTGCGCATCCAATGGCTCAAAGATTTGATGAAACAGGCGCCGCTGTTTCACGAATTGCAGCCGCTTGGCGACGGCAAAGGCCGCTTCGTTCTGGCCAAACCCGGTGCGTATTATCTGTTTTATGCTTCGGATTCCAAAGCGCAAACCATCGCTTTAGAAGGCGAGCGGCCTTATAAAGTAGATGTGCTTGATCCGTGGGAAATGACCATTACGCCGATGGGCAGCGCGTCGCCCGGCAACTACACAATCAGCGCTGCAAAGCCTGATTTAGCGTATCGTTTCACGCCGTATGTGCCCGGCGAAGCCCTGCGCCCCGAAGCGAAAATCACCGCGTCCGCAAGTGAAGGCGTGGCGCCCTTGACGGTGACCTTTAGCGCGCCCGCCGGAATGCGCGCCGAATGGAATTTCGGTGACGGCACCCAGGCCAGCGGTCAGAGGGCAGAGCACACCTTCAAGGAATCCGGCCTGTTTACGGTGTCGCTCAAAGTTACTGACCGCGACGGGCAGAGCAGTGTTAATTTCGCCCAGGTCGTTGTAGATCAAAAATCCAACGGCCCGTTAGTGCGCGTGGGATTGGCAAACGAATCTCCCACTGTCAGTTTGAAGGGCACTGCGAAGCGCAATGCCGACGGCGCTCTTCATTTTCCCGAAGGCGTGCCGTGGGGTTGGGCCGAAAGCGAAAAACGTGTGGATGCATTGCG
The DNA here is from genome assembly GCA_036399215.1 of Abditibacteriaceae bacterium. Lineage (GTDB taxonomy): Bacteria > Armatimonadota > Abditibacteriia > Abditibacteriales > Abditibacteriaceae > DASWNL01. The sequence continues at coordinate 14,143 of DASWNL010000650.1, read as the reverse complement.
CGGCCTGCGCTCTTTTACGATTATGGGTTGGGTGAAACCGGAAAGCTTGCAAACCGGCAGCGGCGGCAATCGCATCGTCTTTTGTTTGAACGGCAACCGCGACGGTTTTGATCTGGTTTGTCATGCAGATGGGCGCCTGCGTCTGTCTGTTAACGAGTGGCCGGATAACGTGCGTAACGATAGCTCTCCCGGCAAATTGGCGCCTGGCAAGTGGACATTTTTTGCCGTTACCTACGACGCAGCGCTGTTGCAGGATAACGTCGTCTGGTATTTCAGCGAGCCGTCCGACGCGCTGCCAAAAGGCCTCAAATTAGATCGCAAGACGACTTATAACGCAGGAGCCGTGGGCGACGATATCGGCACGCTTGCCATCGGCAACTTCAACGCTTCAATGCGTAACCACGGGCTGGATCGCCAGTTCCGTGGCTCCATCCAGGGCTTGCAAATCTTTGGCAGTCGCATTGGTGGCCGTGGCGCCCTGACGCTCGAACAGATTCAGCAGCAGATTCGTTGACATAAAATTCACCGCGAGGAAAGAGTGACGCTGCTGTCAAACTCATTGATATGATCTTCAAACATCTACAGAAACGATTAGGTTTTACAGTTCAAATTGCTGCAGCCATAACATTTGCCTTGTTGGCTGGCCCGACTACGCCATTAGCGCGCGCTGCCGATGCGATTCGCATTCCCGACTCCACACATAACCTTCTGGGTGAGGCCCGCATCTCCGGCAATTTGGACAGCTTTGGAAAAGGCCAGCGTGGCCGGGCGGAGCATGTGGTCTTCGATTTTGCAAAAGGCACTTTCAAAACGGATTCCGAGTGGCACGAATATGGTGTTGGCTTTGGCGAAGATTTAGGTGTTGTTGCAGAAGATAAGCCCGCTTACTGGCTGGCTGAATGGCCGCACGCTGTCGAGGCAAACCTGATTGCTTTAACTGGTGCTTATCCTAACCAGCCACAGCTTGATGCTGCCTGGAAGATTGAATTGCGCCGCGACGGCGCCTGGAGCACACACGCGCGTGGCGTCGGCGATTGGTATGATCGCGGCCAATATCTGTGGGGCGGCGCCGGCGTAGCGCCGCTGCGCTTCGATGCTCTGCGTGTCAGCGTGTTTAGCAAAGACGACAAGACTCCGATCAAAAGCGTGCATTTTCGTGGCGAGGCTGGCAAATCGTGGTTAGTCGCCAAGATTCCGCCGTTTTCGGCCAGCATAAAGCTCAACCAGCGGCAGATTCGCGCCGGACAGGAAACCGAATTCGCCGTCGAAAATAGCGTCGGTGATATTCGCTCGTGGAAATGGAATTTCGGCGATGGCACCGAGGCAGAAGGGGCAAAGGTGCGACACACCTTCAAGAAGAGCGGTAACCAAATCGTCGCCCTCACGATTTCCGACGGCAAGGAGCAGGTTATGGTGCGTCAAACGCTGCCGGTTCTTTCTTCTGTGCTAGTAGACATGGAACCACTCAAAGGCACGATTATGGTCGCGCAGCCTGCGCTATTTGCGGCGAAGGCTATTGCAGGCAGGCCAACGCAATTTACCTGGGACTTTGGCGATGGCACCACGGCCAAGGGGCAACGCGTGAATCATGCTTTTGCCAAACCCGGAATCTATCAGGTGCGTTTGACAGCCAGCGCAGGCGAGCATGAGGATGATTGTTTGGCCCTTGTGCGCGTCCACACCCCGGCCACGCGCCATTTGCCGCAAGTGCTGCTCGATACCGATGCCAAGAACGAGCAGGACGATCAGCATTATCTTGGTTACGCCTTGTTTAGTGAACTGGACGTTTTAGCAACTAATAGCATTCATCATGGAGGTGGGCAGGAGCCGGTTAACTACGCAGAAATTCAGCACGTCTACAAATTGTCCGTCGAAAGCGGCCTGCCGCAACATCGCCTGCCAACAATTTTTCGCGGCGCAAATGAGCGCTTGAAAGTCCCGGCGGGGGGTAAATGGAACGATACGGAGCCGATTGTCACCGCCGCAAGCGAAGCGATTTTGGCTGCGGCGCGCGGTGCCTCGCCGGATAATCCAGTGTGGATCGTGCCGGTTGGCCCCGGCACCAACACGGCTTCAGCGCTGTTGCAAGCCGAGCGCGAAGGAGTGGTGTTGAAAGACCGCATTCGTATCATCTGGCTGGGCGGTTCCAATGATGCTATCGTGCGTGAGTTCAACGGCGACAACGACCCCTGGTCTATGTATGTTGTGGCGCAAAGTGGTATCGAAACGTGGATTATGCCGGCTCCGGTGGGCGCACGCGTCGCAATCAATAAGGCCATCGAAGGCGACCTTTACGCCGAAAATGCGCTGGGACGTTATCTGAAACAAATCGTGCCGGATGGCAATAAGGCGCTCTTCGATCCGGCCTGTATTTCGGTTATTATCAGCGAGCGGTTGGGCTTAGGCTGGGTAAAAGAGACCGAAGCGGTGACTATAGCCGGGCCAGAGCAGAACTATCGCTGGACAAAAACCGAAGCGCCTTCCAGTGTTCGTGTCATCCGTGAGATAGACCAAAAGGCGATGCAATTAGATTTGTTCAACACCATGAAAGCCCGCCCAACGCGGATGCTGGGAGTGGAGCGGCCAATTAAGCGATGAGAATCCGTTTGATTAACGCTTTGACCAACGCGGCGGTTGTGTCATCAACTCTTCGATGACAGCAGCTACTTCAAGTGGATTCATCTTCTTGATGACATAGCTGTGATCTTTAACCGGCGTGAGGCGCCACTCATTGGAGCCATCAGGCAGAACGTGAAGCGAACCTCCGGTTGCTACATCCCAGTAATCGCCCAAGCCGCGCGCGGCTAACAATACAGCGGATTGATCCCAACTTTCACGCTGGGTTTTGTTCGGCCCCAGATAAAGTTCGTAAGCGCGGCGCACGAGATTAGTCGGCGGGAACTTCTCTTTGAGTGTGTGGCCGGTCATGAGGTCTTTGCCGATTTCCCAGCCGGTAAAGATAATGGGGGTCGGCCACTCATTGATAGCTTTTGCCGATGAGGGAGCATCATAGCGGAGATTGGTTTCGAGGCCCTTGGGAAATATGCCGCCCATGCAGACCCAGTTTTTTACTTTCTGCTGCACAAGGTCGCGGCCCTTCAAATTGCTCCATTGATCAGGGCCTGAATCGAGCAGACCCGCCAGATTGGTGAGATAGCCCACTGTTAGGATGACTACACTTTTATCAGGCTGGGCGGCGAGTATTTTTCGATAAAGTCCGATGGCATCAGGTGCGTTATCCGTTTCCATATCATGGGGAAACTCCTGCGCAATCTGGCGCGCATAACTTGAACTTCTTAAAACGCCTTTACCTTTTACTGTTCCAAGAGGCAGATCGGGACGGCCATAAAAATGGTTAATGGCATCAACGCAAGGCACAGACCACAGGTAGGTAACCGAAACCATAGTGCCAAGGATTTCTATTTCGCCTCGGTCGGCCAGCGCATGTAACACTGCCATCGCCCCGACATCATCCACATCGGATTGCATATCAGTGTCAAAAATCACCCGCACCGGGGTCTTTTTTAGTCCCGGTGCCTCTTGCGCGTGGAGGGGCATGTTCGTGATCAATCCTGAGGCCAGAGTTAGTAAGATAATAAGATAATAAAACTGATGTGTCATGACTTGAAGGATACAAGCATGAGCAGCATAAAGACACCAATATAGAGCCACTCCATCGCGATCAGGCCAATGAAACCACTTGCTGAAATTGAATGCACCTGTGGCGGTAAGGGTTTAGAACACAAGGCAGGGTATCCCAGGGGTAGGGCGATTGGGTATCGGCAGAAGAAGGGGTTGACTTTGGAGTAAGATGCCTAATAATCAAAAATTTCACATTACAATCGGAGCGGGTGCCGCAGCAAATGAAAGCGTTTCGCAAGCACTGGGACACGAAATGCAACTAATTAAAACCGCTCTGTTGTATGCAGATGAGGCTACTCTTTGCACTGCGACAGCGGCACATGCCAATGCGCTTTTTTCAGCACCTAATCTTTCAACATCGGAAAAAATTAAGCTCTTAAAAATTCTGTTTCCACTCTTAGACCAAAACGACAAAACGCCGTGGAATTCATGGATGGATATTTATCAGCAAATAACAACATCTAAAAACCTCCCGCCGAATTTGTTAGTGCAAAGGAATAGCATTCAGAAGAGGGTGAATGAGGCGTGGCAGTTGATATTGAATGTCGGTGATGATACCTACGGAAAATCGAATATAGAAAAGTATTCCCGCCTTTTACGGCAGGGCAAACTCAAAATCAAGTTGCTCGAATCATCACCTAATACAATTGATATGATAGCGGAGATATTTCGGGGTGCAATCGAAAAAGATTCCGATGCAAAATTACTAAGAAGAAGCAGCCAGGGAATGCAAGCCGCAGAGGAGTATTTAGCGGAACTGCAAAAAACTCTCAATGATCCCGCAACATATCCATTATTTGATGACCACAGCGGCGCGCTCATTAACACTTCTATTCAACTCGGCAAGGTGAAACTATCTCAAATGCAAATGAATAGAACTAAACATATTGGCTTGGCTGCGGATTTATTGCAGCGTTTGCCGCTATTCGATAATGCTTCGATTGATGAGATTTTGGATATTCAAAAGGAACTAAAAAAGCCTCTCATAAAATTCCGCGCAGCTCTCATTCAATACTCGCAAGAAATGAATTCAGCTTCATGGACAGAAGACTTCCCATTGGAAGCAGATTCATTGTTTCGGAGTAAGATAGAGCCTGTTATTCAGGAAATTGAAGATAGCACCAAGTCCAATAAATTTCTTATCGCTTTGCAGGAAGGCGTAACCGAAAGACCCGCGTTGCCTTCTACGACCTCACTTTTTGGAATGGCCTTAACTCAATTCCAAAACTTGCCAGGCTTTGTTCTACCTGCCGTTTCGGGATTAGCAGTGGGCACTGGGCTTGTTTTTGCTGATGCTCATAAACGCTATCGGCAAAAATCAAGAGATATTGAATCGAACCAATTGTTCTTTTATTACAAGGCCAGAGTAAGGCTGCGGATGTAACTTTGTTACCTGTGCTTCCTCCCCTTCCTCCCTAAACCTCACCTCCACCGCCTAATTCCACCAACTCAAAATGAGCTACAATAATCCCAAGCGAGGCATGTATGGCGAATCCCGAACACATTAAAGTTTTCAAACCGAGCAATCCAGAAGTGGGGCACCCTCTTGAGAGGAGTCGTTGTCACCCCAAAACTGGGCAACGTTTTTATGTAAAGGGTGAAGAATATACTCTTGGTGGAGTTATTGGAGACGGCGCTGCGGGATTGGTGCGCAAAGCTACAAAAGTATTAGACAATTCACCACGCGCTATTAAGTTCTTGGCACCAGATTCTAAATATATAGAGGAAGATGCTTTTGATGATGTAGCAATTCGATTCAGGCGCGAAGGCGAACGCGGGGTGAAACTGAACCATCGTAATCTGATGGCAATTTACGCATATTGTGACAATGAAGATGGGTCTGCTTTTGAAACCAAAGAACCTAAGAATCCATTTTTGTTAATGGAGCAAATCAAGGGAAGAACTTTAGAACGCTACATTCTAAATTGCCGCAACGAGGAAGAAAGCGAATTCGATATTACGCGGGAGAGGTTGCACATTGGAATTCAAATTGTGTCTGCATTGGAAGACCTACACAAAAAGAAACTTATTCATCGTGATGTCAAACCCGCAAATATCTTTCTGTCACAAACATCTGACCAAATGCAGTTCCCATACGTGAAATTGGGGGACTTTGGCATAATGAAATGGGGCGATTTTTATGCTTCTTTATCAACTGGTGCACTTACTGCAACACACCAAAAAGGTTTAGGAACACTAAAATATATGTCACCAGAGCAGGCATTAGCACCAAAGACAATTACTGTGCGTTCTGACATGTATTCCTTAGGAATCACTCTGTTTGAACTCTTTACTGGCCAGATACTCGCTACCCCGCACCATGTTTTTGAAATTATGAATGCGCGCCTCTTAAGAGGAAACACAACAAGTAGGCTTTATTCGATGGGCTATAGGCTGAATCTCGAAGATGAAGGCATAGCAGGATTGCTGTTAGATATGCATCTTCGTGGGGTTATGGGCCGACCAACTATAGACAAGGTGCGAGGGCGCATGGAGCATGAGTATGAGGCACGCTACGAAGTTAACTGGGAGTCTGACTTGGTTTAATGTCTTTCGGATGTATAGGTATTGGAGTTCTGGTAGCGATAGTTACGCATAGTGGAACTTACGTGGAGTAAAATTATCTCTCCTCTTCCTCCCCTCCATAAATTCCAGCACCTTCAATGCCTGCGCCCTATCCAGCCGCACATGACCATCTTCCACGCACCTTGCCTCCGCTAAACTATCGCGCCATGAACTCTGGCGATTCCAAGCCGCTTTATGAAGGTCTACAACACTGCCCTAAGTGCGGTGCGTTTCCTGCCACCTCAGACGCTAAGTTTTGCCGTCACTAAGCTGGTTTGCAGGTGGGCTGATATGGCTGCGGGTTGCGTTTGTTATCGCTCAGCTATCGAGAGAATCGTGCTGGTGTTTCTGATAAAGATGGTAAGATAGCTTGCTACCACGCACACGACGCTGTTGATGATTAACGCCAGTTGCATTTGTCCGCTCAACAACCTCTCACCTTACATCCGCTTCCGGGATGATTTTTAGTGAGGCGAGCCATTTCAGTGAGCCGCTTTGCCAGGCGTCCCACATGGGGCCTTTGTAACCATCCAGTCCGTGGTCGCCGGAGGGCAGTTCGAGCAGTTGCGAGGGCACCTTCTCGACCTGGAGGGCTGCATAAAACATCCGGCTGTCTTCAATAGACACCATGCGATCATTCACGGCATGGGCTAAGAATGTGGGCGAGGTTCGGGCAGTAACCTGTTTTTCGTTGGAAAACAGCAAGACAGTCTCAGGCGTGGGATTCGGCCCCATCAGATTTTGTTTGGAGTAGCCGTTGGCTTTCTCGCCCATCGTGATCACAGGATAAACCAGAATAGCAAAATCAGGCCGGCTGGAAACGCGCGCTACAGGGTCGGCAGCATTCGCATCGCCTTCATCAAAATGCGTGGCAGCCGTCGAAGCCAAGTGGCCTCCCGCCGAAAATCCAATGATGCCTATGCGTTGGGCGTCAAAGCCCCAATCAGTCGCCTTCGCCCGCGCCATGCGAATCGCGCGCTGCGCATCAAGCAAGGGAACCATCGCCCGTCCGCGCGGCAGGCGATATTCCAGCACGATTCCAGTAATGCCATGCGCGTTTAGCCACTGGGCGATGCCGCTACCTTCCGCCCCTGTCACCAACCCGCCGTAACCGCCGCCTGGGCAGATAACGGCGGCTGCGCCGTTGGCTCTGGCAGGCCGATACACCGTGATGGTTACGTTGGCTTCTTCCAATTTTCCTTCGCCTACTGGCGCCTGCCCCGGCCAAAGGGCAATTTTTTCGGGCGGCGGAGCCGCCGCGTTTGGTGCCTGTGCCTCAACTGGCGTGGCAACGGTTGCCATAGCTGCACAAGTCAGTAAAAGACCAAAAAGCAAAATCTCGAATTTCATATTTAAAATTCTCCACGTTGTTACTACCTCATTGATAGCATAACTCTGTCAGAGTAGATGCGGTCTAATGCAAATTCACATCATCAGGCTGATCTTATATCTCCGCCGTCAACGAGGTTCTTTTTATGCGCTGCTTTTTCTCAGTGTTACTGAGTATTTGGCTCAACAGTTGTCTTTTTATCTCTCCCTGTCTTGCAGCAGATGCCGGTTCTGTTGCGAGACAGCCTTTGTCTTCAAAGCCTCAATCGACTGCAAAGGGCCTGCTTATTGTGGCGCCGCAGCGGTTTGAGGCACTGCTCCAGCCTTATGTTAGCCATAAACAGAAACAGTTACCCACTCGCATAGAGTCTCTGGAACGGGTTCTTGAAAACACGCCTGGCGTAGATGACCCGGAGCGGCTTAAGCGTTTTCTATTCGACCAATGGAAAGAGCGCAACATCGGTTATGTGTTGCTGGTGGGCGATGCCGACATACTGCCGGTGCGTTATATGGTTTTGGATCGCGTTACTGCGGCTGCCTTCGATTATGCGTTCTATCCCAGCGATCTCTATTATTCAGATATTGCCAAAGCGGACGGGAATTTTGATGACTGGAACGCGCATAAGGAAGATTTTCACTCCGGTTACTTTGGTGAGGTGCGCGGTGAGAAGAATAAGAAAGACCCTATCAACTTCGACCAAATTGACTACCGTCCTGATATTGCAGTTGGTCGCTGGCCCGTCAGCACCGCCGATGAAGTTCGGTTAATTGCAGAAAAGACAATGCGCTATGAAAACGGTCTGCCCAGGCGAGACGATGCACAGCGCGCGGCCTTCATCGGCGTTGGCGGTTGGGTGGACACGCGCCCTTTACTGGATCGCCTCGCTGCGTCTCTACCCGTTGGTTGGGGTGTCGAGAAACGCTATTACGCAGACGCACAACGCAACGATAAAACGCTGCCACCGGACACAACTCAAGTGCATTCCTTACTTAACAAAGGCGTGGGCTTGCTTTACCACACCGGCCACGGCACCGATACCGAATGGGAGCAATGCTTCTCACTGACTGGGCTTGATAAGCTGCGTAATGCAGACAGGCTTCCGATTCTCTTCTCGGCAGGCTGCTCAACGGCTCGCTTTGCCACTTTGCCGCCTTACGAAGCGTATGTGGATAGAGAGGGCAAAGAACATAAGGGGACTAACGTAGGTGAGGTCTTTACTAATCCACCTCCGCCACCGGCGCCTTACCAGAAAGGCTCTTTCAACCCGCCGGGGTTAGGTGAGCAACTCCTGCGCGGTGGCCCGAATGGCGCTGTGGCTTACATCGGTTGTAACACCGGAAGCCAACCCTGTGGTCTGACATTGATGGAGGGTTTCGTGAAGGCCTTTCAAGCCCTGGACGCCACGCGAGAAGAACCGAAAGCGGGGCCAAACGGAGGGCCACGCCTGGGAGATTGCTGGTCGCAGGCTGTGAGTTACTATTACGACAGCGAGCGCCTTTCGCAACTGGCGCCCAATGAAGATTGGTATCCCGCCAGCATCTTCTTTCAGGGTATGAAGTTCATGCTCTTTGGCGACCCCACTCTCCTGATGCCTCCGCGCCCAATGCCAGCCAATAAGTAAACTGGTCTTTTTACCCTGTATTTCCCTGTAAATATGATGAAACGCGCTCTTCTTTTTGTTTCGTTTGTATGCTGCGCATTGGCTCCAGCCATTCAAGCGGCGCCGACTATTCCTAAGGTGCAATATAACCGCGACGTGAGGCCGATTCTTTCGGAGAACTGCTTCGCGTGTCACGGCTTCGACAAAAACCAGCGCAAGGCCGGCTTGCGTCTTGATGTGCGCGAGGATGCCTTAGCGGCTAAAGCTTTTGTGCCGGGGAAACCAGATGCCAGCGAACTGGTGAAGCGCATTTTTACCGACAAGGCTGATGAGTTGATGCCGCCAGCCGATTCCCACAAATCTTTGACGGCTGAGCAAAAGCAGATTCTCAAACGCTGGATTGCTGAAGGTGCCGAATATCAGCCGCACTGGGCCTTTATTGCGCCGGTGAAAGCGCCCGTGCCCAAACAGAAAAATGCGTAGCTGGCGCGTAACGTATTTGATAATTTCATTCTGGAACGACTGGAGAAGAACGGGCTACGGTTTGCTGCTGAAACCTCTAAAGAGGTGCTGCTGCGCCGCGTTACATTCGATCTGACCGGGTTACCGCCAACACCCGTTGAGGTGGATGCGTTTCTGGCCGACAAAGCGCTTAATGCCTATGAAAAGGTCGTTGACCGTTTGCTGGCTTCGCCGCGCTATGGTGAACACATGGCGGTTTACTGGCTCGATGCTGTGCGCTATGCCGATACGCATGGTCTGCACTTCGACAACGAGCGTCATATCTGGCCTTATCGCGATTGGGTAGTCAAAGCCTTTAACGACAATAAGCGGTTTGACCAGTTCACCATCGAGCAGATAGCAGGTGACCTGCTGCCAAATGCAACACGCGAGCAAAAAGTAGCTACCGGTTACAATCGCTGTGCGCCGACCTCCAACGAAGGCGGCTCAATTGCTGAAGAGTTACTTTATCGTTACAGCGTTGACCGCACCGAAACGACCGCGTCGGTATTTCTCGGTTTGACGGCAGGCTGCGCGGCCTGTCACGACCACAAATTCGATCCCGTTTCGCAAAAGGAGTTCTATCAACTCTACGCGTTCTTCAATTCAGGAGCCGACCCGGCGATGGATGGCAATCAGCCGCGCACGCCACCGATTCTCAAGCTTTCAACGCCCGAACAAGAGGCACAACTGATTGCATGGGATAAAGAGATTGGGGAGACGCGCACCAAAATCAAAGAGGCTGTAGCGAAGTTGGATTATCAAGACCCGGCTCTGCAAACACCACCGCCCACTGAGCAAAAAGTGGAGACAGTATGGGTAGACGATGCCTTTCCCGAAAGCGAAAGTGTCATAGCCAATGGTCATCCGCAAACCTTTATTACCAAAGATAATGGCCCGGTCTTCTCCGGTGAGCGTTCGCTGAAACGCACCGATGCCGGGCTATCGCAAGATGTCTTTGAAAGATTGAAAACGTCCTTTACTGTTCCGTCGAACGGGACACTTTTCGCCTATGTTTATCTCGACCCGCAGAACCCACCGAAGTCGGTGATGTTGCAATGGAATACAGGCACCTGGAGCCATCGCGCTAACTGGGGCGATGCGGATGCGATTCCTTACGGGCAAAAGAACACCGTCGAAAAAATTCAGATGGGCGAACTGCCCAAATCCGGCGAATGGGTGCGCCTGGAAGTGCCTGTCGAAAAGTTGAAACTGGGGGCTGGCGTTAAGTTTCAGGGCATGGCCTTTACGCAGTTTGGCGGCACGGTTTACTGGGATAAAGCCGGGGTAGTGTATGATGCCAACCCCGCCACTGACCCCGATTTATCCCTTGTAGCTTGGACGAACAAACTGGGCATTAAAGACCCCGGCAACGCCTTTCCCCAGGACGTGCGCGACATCTTTAAAAAGAAGCTCGAAGAACGTAGCGATGAGCAAAAAGCGCGGTTGCGCGAGTATTATCTGAGCGAAGTTTTTTCCGGCGCACGGGAAACCATCGCGCCTCTCAAAAACCTTGCTGCCGACCTGGAAACCAAAAAGAAAAAACTCGATGGCGAAATCGCCGCGACGATGATCTGGGCCGATCTTCCAGAGCCGCGCAAAGCGTTTGTGATGCTGCGCGGCCAATACGATAAACCCGGCGAAGAAGTGCAACCCGGCACGCCGGCGTTTTTGCCCGCGCTCAAGAAAGAAACTCAGGAAGCTAACGATAGCCGCGCCACACGCCTTGATTTAGCGCGCTGGATGGTGTCACCGGAGCAGCCGCTTACAGCGCGAGTTTTTGTCAATCGCCTCTGGCAACAGGCTTTTGGCACCGGCCTGGTCAAAACCTCATCTGATTTCGGCGCGCAGGGACAGACGCCCTCGCACCCAGAACTGCTCGACTGGCTGGCGGTAGATTTTCGTGAAAGCGGCTGGGATGTTAAGCGCCTGATGAAATTAATCGTCAGCAGCGCGGCCTATCGGCAGGAATCGAAACTAATGCCACGACTGCGTGAACTCGACCCTGAAAATCGACTGCTGGCGCGCGGCCCGCGCCTGCGTTTGGATGCCGAACAGATTCGTGACAACGCGTTGTTCACCAGCGGATTGATAAACCTGACAATCGGCGGGCGCGGTGTGCGGCCTTATCAACCAATCAATATCTGGGAGCCGCTTGCTTATCCCGGCTCGGATACCGACAAATACGTTCCCGACAAAGGCAGCGGCCTATATCGGCGCAGTCTTTACACCTTCTGGAAGCGCACCGCGCCGCAACCGGCCATTATCGCCTTCGATGCGCCAACGCGCGAAGCCTTCTGCACACGCCGCGAACGCAGCAACACACCGATGCAAGCCCTGGTTTTGATGAACGATGTGCAGCACTTTGAAGCCGCGCGTGGATTGGCTACTCGCATTCTCAAAGAAGGCGGCAAAAGCGATGATGAGCGGTTGGCTTTTGGTTTTCGCATTGTTACTGCGCGCCGACCAACAGCGAAGGAGTCAGAAATTTTGCGCGGTGCGTTAGCCAGGCAGTTGGTTCGCTACAAGGCCAATCCCGACGCGGCGAAAAAGACACTGACGGTTGGTGAATCGAAAGCCGCTGAAGGCATTGAGTCAACAGAATACGCAGCCTGGACAATAGTTTCCAACCTGCTTTTGAATCTGGACGAGACAGTGACAAAGAATTAACGGTTAGTGCTGAGGAAAACCAATGAATCCATTCGATGAATACAACGCGCAGCAATCGCGGCGGCAGTTTTTACAGGGGCTGGGCATCGGCGCCGGAGCCTTGGCACTCAATCAGTTGCTGGGCCAGGCCGCTCCATCAACAACAGGCGTCACGAAGAACTACGGCTCAGTTGTGCATCCAGCCTTGCCGGGATTGCCGCACTTTGCGCCCAAAGCCAAGCGGCTTATCTATTTGCAGATGAACGGCGCGCCCTCGCAGCTTGATACCTTCGATTGGAAACCGGGCCTCAAAGCGCACTTCAATAAAGACCTGCCGGAATCCATCCGTAATGGCCAGCGCCTCAGCACTATGACCAGCGGGCAGACGCGTTTCCCAGTGGCGCCTACAATTTTTAAGTTCGCGCAGCATGGACAGGCCGGAACCTGGGTCAGCGACCTTTTGCCCCATATTGCCGGTGTAGTGGACGACATCAGCGTTATCAAAACCGTCTATACCGAAGCCATCAACCACGACCCGGCTACCACGTTTTTAATGACCGGCAACGAACTGCCGGGCAAGGCCAGTCTTGGTTCGTGGCTCAGTTATGGCCTGGGCAGCGTCAGTCAAGATTTGCCGGCGTTTGTGGTTCTCACGCCCAAGTGGTCGGCGCGCAGCAGTGTGCAGGCTCTATTTCATCGCTTGTGGGATGCGGGCTATCTGCCCTCTAAGTATTCAGGTGTTGCGTTGCGCAGCGCGGGCGATCCGGTGCTTTATATCAAAGACCCAGATGGTGTAGACCGGGCCACGCGACGCGCTATGTTAGACGATTTAAACAAGCTGAACGAAGAGTCTTATGCACGTTACAGCGACCCCGAAACGCAAACCCGCATCGCCCAGTATGAGATGGCCTTTCGTATGCAGGCCAGTGTTCCTGAACTGGTGGATTTCTCGAAAGAATCGAAAGCTACGCTGGAGATGTATGGCCCTGATGTGAATACTCCCGGCACCTTTGCCGCCAGTGCGCTTTTAGCGCGGCGGCTTATCGAACGCGGCGTGCGAGTAGTGCAGCTATTCCATCGCGGCTGGGATCAGCATGGCAACTTACCCAACGAAATCAAGGCGCAGTGCGGCGATGTCGATCAACCTTGTGCGGCCTTGATTAAAGATTTGAAACAGCGCGGCTTGCTGGAAGATACGCTTGTCGTCTGGGGCGGCGAATTCGGGCGCACCGTCTATTCGCAGGGCACATTGACCGAAACAACTTATGGGCGCGATCATCATCCACGTAACTTTTGCATGTGGATGGCCGGGGGCGGCGTGAAACCGGGCCTAACCTACGGTGAAACCGACGATTTTTCTTATAACGTGGTCAAAGACCCGGTTCATATCCGTGATTTGAACGCTACCATTATGCACTGCATGGGCATAGACCATGAGCGCCTTAGTTTTAAGTCTCAAGGACTTGACCAGAAATTAACTGGCGTCGTGAAAGCCGCGCCGGTTAAGGGAATTTTGCTATAAAGCACGTTAAAACAACGACCTTAAAACCATTAGAAAACGATTCTGGCTGTGCTTCCGCGCGGCATTTTTCTCTCTATTGGCCCTGGCTATCGTTGTTTGAAATTAGTGGTAGAGTTCATTCCACCGTTACGAAAAAGTCGCTGCGTGTAATTGGCTCAGATGGTGTGCTTTTACCTTTGATAGTTTTGCCATAGGCGCACAGGCTTTTCAAAAAGCACTCGCTGCATTTAGGGCCGCCGTTGCCGGGAGCACGGCAAATGAAGCGGCCATGCGAGATTAAATTAACGTGCAAATCGAGCTTGTATTCATCGGGCACGGCAGCTTCTAAGACTTT
>DASWNL010000649.1:0-8306 GCA_036399215.1 Abditibacteriaceae bacterium | reverse complement strand
AATTGAAAAGAAAAAAGGCAAAATAGGAATTCCTATTTTGCCTTTTTTCTTTTCAATGACTTTTAAAGCTCGATTTGGACGACTTTATTGGGCAAGACCAAAAGAACCTTGTCACCAACACTAAGCCATTTGGCGATGCTTTTGTCCTTGGCCAAGGCAAAATAGTCGGGTGACGCGAATTTGATGGTGACGGGTTTGGGTGATTTCTGCGCGTCGTAAGCGCTATCTACCCAAACATCGCCACGCAGGAAGAACGATTTCCCTTCGACATAGCGGACATTTTGGTCATTCGTGACTTTGCCGTCATCCTTCAAAGCCTTGCTTTCTTTGGCCGCGCGCACAGCTTCAACGCCGGAGGAACTGGAAGGCAGGTTGAAAGCGGGTCGCGCCGCAGCCATTGAGCCGGCAGGGCCGCGTTCGCCGCGTGGCCCTGGCGCTCCGGGCGTGCCTAAGGCGCCGCCAAAGCCACCAAGGTTATTGCGATTCAATCCACCAGCATCTGCCGCGCCCAGAGGAATCGGTGTGCCCGGTGGCAGTTGGCGTTCATCTTCGGTGATTAAACCGGCAGTGAACTGTGTAACAATGCCGTATTTTTTGGAAAGTTTGATAATCTCTTCGCGCACTTCGGGGTCAACGGTGCGCCCGCTGCGCCGAGCGTCGTCCAGTAAATAACCGACTTTACGCGTGGCCCACAGGCGGGGCAGGGTGTCGTTAAGATTGTCTTTATCCGTCCAATCACCCTGGCTTTGAATGCGCTCTTCGCGGCCTAAGCTGTCACCGATAAGTTGCACCTTAGCGCCGCCGACTTTGCCATCGTAACGACCAAAAATGACAACTTGTGAGCCTTTGAATAAATCGGGCAGGCGTTTGGGATAAACGTCGTAAACCTTCATGTCGCCAAAATCCAGGCGCGGATTGGACAACACCGGATAGGCGATCTTGGAATACAAAGCGCCGACTTTTTGCTCGATGTCTTCCTGCGGCAAAACATAATCGCTGCTGCCGCGATTGTCTTCGGCCAAGGTATCCAGCAAGCGCGTGTTGACATCATAGCCTACGCCAAAGGTAAAAAGGCGCGCTTTGGAATTAAATGGCAACTCGCCCTTGCGTTCAGTCGGTTGATTAGTGTCATTGGCCGCACGCGCGTTTTTCAGGATTTGTTCGATGCTGGTTTCTCCCACTGTTGGCAAACCATCGGTCATGAAAATCATTTGCTGGGGCCGCTCGGTTTGAGGCAGCATCTTCAAACCTTCAATCAAAGCGTCGTTGATATTAGTGCCGCCAACGGCTTTAATAGCCCTGGCCCAATCGCGGGCGGCATCCAAATTTTCTTTGGAAGCGGGAATCAGACCATCGCGGAAAGTGCGCACATCCGACGAAAAGGTGACGATGTTGAAGCGGTCATTGGGGTTGAGATTGCCAATGAGCGTCAGCAGTGCGCGGCGCGCCTGTTCGATTTTTTCGCCTTCCATTGAGCCGCTGGTATCGAGAACAAAAACGGCGTCTTTGGCAGGGATTTCTTTGGGCGCAACAGCGCTATCCGGCGCTGCAAGCAGCATGAAATAGCCGTCCTCACCGGCCATTTGGTGCGTGATAAGGTTAACGCCCACGCGCGCTTTGTCAGCGGTGTAATAGAGCACAAAGTCCCGGTCAGCACCAGAATTGTCGCGCGGGTTGGGCAGGGCTTCTTCACGGCGCAGCGTTACGTCTTGCACCGACGCCGGAGGATACTTCCAACCCCATTCGCCTGTAACGCGTGCTGTGGTTTCGCCGCGTTTGATGTCCACATTATGCGTTGGCGAATACACAGCGCGAATGCCTAAGGGCGATGAAATTTTTACATCTACGCTGGCATTTTGCGCGGCACCGCCAACCGGCAAGCGTAGGGGCAAAACATAGCGAAAACTGCCCGCATCGGCTTTCAGCGATTCCGAGTATTCCAGTTCGATTTTTTGTTCGGCGCGCGGTTCAATCGGAAAAATGCGGGCGCGAATCAGGTTGCGGTCTACAAATTCCAAAATCGCCGGATCGCGCATTTTAGCCACAATGCCGTTGTAAATTTCACGCGCCTTGTCGCCGTTCAGAATTTCAGCTTGCACCAATTTGCCATTGACCATCATGGCAAAACCCGACACTGCCGCGCCTTCGGGGAGTGGAAACACATAAGTGCCTTCGATGCGGTTGTTGGTGGTATTCTGAAAAGTTTGCGTCAGGTACGTTTTCGCCACCGCGCCGTTGATTTCCACGCGCGCGACTTCGCTTATCAGTTGCAATTCCTGATTGAGTGTTGGACGTGGTGGTTCTGGACGGCGAAAAGGTGGATAAATAATCGGACGACTCAACAGCGGTGGAGAGTTAACCCCTATTTGTGGAAATTTGAGTCCTATGTCTGGAAAGCTATTGACTTGCGCATGTGCGCCCAACGGCGACAGTAAAACGACGCCGCTCCAAAGGGCGAGGGCACTTCGTGAAAGGAATTTATTCATGTGGCCTCCTGCTAATACGGCTCTAATTGGGCTGTTGACAGTTGTTAATTGGCTTCGCCGGGCGTTGCCTTGAGTGTTTCCGACGCTTGTGGTTCTTGAATATGAAACAGCACGTTTTTTACTTGCAAAGGCTTGCCATCCAAACTTTCCAAAGTCAGCACGACAGTGTGCCGACCCTGGACTACACCTTTGAGTTCGACAGCATTTTCAATGGCGGTGCCTTTAGGGGCCGGGCCGCGCCATAAAATGCGGGAAGTGTCAGTCGGCCCTTCCCGTTTGACAGCAGCACGCTTTTTCGATTCGTCTTTTGGCTTTGATTCGGCTGTCACTTCGTCGGCAAAGCGAAGACCGGAAGGCAGAGTGACACGCACCTGGGCCAGCGGCGCGTCTTGCTCCGGCACCAAAGAAAGATTGACAACCTGCGTCGTATTTGGTGCGAAAACGTAATCCACTTGCTGAGCAGCCAATGCAACGGGGGCACCGTGTCTGCTGGTAAGGGCGCCACGTCCCGACCCACGCATCAAGCCTGGCACGCCTGGCGTTGCTGATTGAAACGATTGAGCCGAATTCTCTCCTTTTATCCTGGCTCCGGTGCCTACATCCGCCATTAGAGAGGGGGCAGTGGGGGCGATTGTGGGCGATGCCATGAAAGGAACAACACTTTCAGCGCCGGGCGCTTCAGCTACAAGTGGCCCTTTGGCTTTGACCTGGCCTGGTTCAAAACCATCACTCGTATTTAGGTTCAGGCCTGACGGCCCTGCTGGCCCTGCTGGCCCTGCTGGCCCTGCTGGCCCTTGAGGAATGGATGGCTTTTGCGGCTCAACGGGAACTGATATCTTGCCTGACGGCGAAGCGTCCGGCCTGGTGCTTCGTGCCATTGGTGCCGTATCGTTAGCACCTTGGGGCGTTAATTTTATGGGTGGTTCGCTCCCCTTGTTTGGGTTTATCCCTTTCGCCAGAGTAGCATTTGGTTGCGTGCCTTTGGCTTCTGGTTTGGAGCCATCCTTAACTGCTACGCGGCTATTCTTTGCGGTGTGTGGTGAATTGAGGCTCTCACTTATGCGTTCGCTATGTCTGTGGGCGTTAGCTCTGCTGTCGCCGTCATTTTTTGAATTTCCTAGGCGCGTAGGATTCTCAATAGTGGGTGAAGTTTCAATGGGTGATTCGGTTGGTGCGGGGCTGGAATTTGCCGGTCTTGGTGCGCGGTGGGTTGGATTTTTTGTTTGGTCTTTTGTTTTTGCGGCTTTTTCGCTGGCTTCACGTTGTTTCTTTTCCTCAGGAGTTTCCTGGAACGCATTCTCCGGCACGCGAAAGTTGTCGTTCGTAAGAGGCGCCGAGTTTGGTTCGTTCGGAAACAGCGAGTCTTGAATTGGTGAGGAATTTACCAGAAGCAGTAAGCAACAAGCGGCCAACACGGCGCCGCCTGACAAAGCCAGTCGCGGTAGGCGGAAGATGCTGCCCAACGGCGTGTTGGCGGCGGTTTTTGACGATGTTTCTTGAAGTTTTTGTTGAATGAGTTGGGCGCGCACGCCACTACGCAAGTTGGTGGGTGCTGAAACCTCGTCAAAAGCGCGTAGTTCATCGCGCACAGCACGCAAGAGTTCCCATTCGCCTTTGCAGGCCACACAGGTTGCCAGATGAGAGCGTAATTCGGCGCGCAAAGGGGCCTCGTTGGAAGCGAAATCGTCTTCCAGTAAGTCGCTGAGCCTCTCGCGGCAATCACGGCAATTCATCATGGTTTCTGTTTATAGTTTCTGCTCAAAAACTGCTCAAATAACGGGCATACGACCCGCCTACGTTTCAAAAAGTTCCCGGCACGTTTCCAGCCGCTCACGCAAGGCGGCGCGGGCACGATTAAGGCGACTTTTGACGGTTCCGATGGGCAATTCCAAAACCTGGG
Source organism: Abditibacteriaceae bacterium (assembly GCA_036399215.1). Classification (GTDB taxonomy): domain Bacteria; phylum Armatimonadota; class Abditibacteriia; order Abditibacteriales; family Abditibacteriaceae; genus DASWNL01. The sequence goes on along the minus strand of DASWNL010000649.1, from coordinate 3,920 downwards.
CAATATCTTCGTAAGAATGACCTTGAATATCGAATAAAACCAGGACTGTGCGGTGGTGCTCGGAGAGTTCGTCCAGGGCTTTGCGCACTGCCTGCTGGCGTTCGTTGCGTGCTAAGGTTTCCAGGGGGTTTTCGCGCAAAGGCGCCACCGCTTCGGGCGCTGGGGAATCGTCGGTTTCCAATTCGGACAGTGGCTTGGCGGCTCGTTTGCGGCGCGTGGCAGAATCTCCGGCTACGTTGACCGCGATGCGATGCAGCCAGGTTGAAACGGCACATTCACCGCGAAAATTGCCGATGGCACGAAAGGCGCGGATAAAGGTTTCCTGCGCCGCGTCGCTGGCCGCATCGTGATCGCGCAACAGCCACAGGCACAGGCTGAAGACACGATTCTGATGACGCGCCATCAAATCGTCGAACGCTTCCAAATCACCCGCGCGACATCGTTCGAGCAATTGGGCTTCGGTCTGATTTTTCGTGCCCGGCAAAAACGGAAGGCGCATGACAAGAGGAAAAGGACGGCACTAACAATTTATCAGGATGCTGAATGGAGAGAAATTTGAAAATTTCGACCTTTATTCAGTTGCTATCAGTTTTCAACATATATCAAAGTGGAAGCAGAGTCGAATTTCGCCTTTCGATTTGCAGCACAGGAGCAATCAGGAACAATTTCGCCAATGAACTTTTCCAAGTGCACCATGAAAAGGAACAATATGAAACAAATTTGGATGGGCGGCTTGACGGTTTTGCTGTGTGCGAGTTCGTTTTGTGCCGCCGCCGAAAGGCCAATGGCGCCTAATGTGACCAATGCAGCGCTGCCATTGCGCGATGTGGTGCTGTTTAGCAGCGGTGTCGGCTATTTTGGGCGTAATGGCTCGGTGGGCAGTAATACCGGCGTGCTGCTCTCGTTTCGCAGTGAACAGATCAACGACATCTTGAAATCTCTTGTGGTTCTCGATCCGCAAGGCAAAGTGCGGCCCATCACTTACACCACCAAAGACGCCCTGGGGCGGCGCTTGCGGGGTGTCGGGCAAACACTTAACAATCGAACCTCGCTCGGCCAATTACTGCGCCAGTTCCAGGGTGCACGGGTGCGTGTTACTTCGCGCGCGGGCACTTTTGAGGGCCGTATCATTAGCGTCAGCGAGCGCGGAGTCAAGATTAAAGAAGAAACCGTCATCAAGGAGTTTTTGAATCTAATGACGGCTAAAGGTTTGGCTTCGGTTGCTCTGGACGAAGTGACGAGTTTGCAATTATTGGATGAACGCCTGGACAACGAACTGCGTTCGAGCCTGGAACTGTTGGCCGGTAGCTTGGATAACCAGCGCCAAAGTGTGCAGATTAATTTTGGTGAAGGCGCGCCGCGCGAAGTGCGCGTGGGTTATTTGCAGGAAACGCCGGTCTGGAAAACCAGTTATCGTTTGGTTCTCGACAAAACCGGCGCGCCGTATTTGCAAGGCTGGGGCATCGTGGAAAATACCACGGATGAAGATTGGCAAAATGTCAATCTGAGCCTCGTTTCGGGCCGCCCGATTAGCTTTATTCAAGATTTATATCAACCGCTTTATGTGCCGCGCCCAGTTGTGGCACCGCAAGTTATTGGTTCGCCCCTGCCACAAACCTATGGCGAAACATTAGAAAGTCAGGACAACAGAGAGCAGCGTGTCACTGCTTTAGAAAATCGTAAAATCCCGAATGCTCCTGCCACGCCTGCATCTGGAATGATGGGCGCGCAAGGCCTTGCCGGCGCTCCTGGGCCGCAAGGCCCTGCGGGGCCAATGGGCGCGTTTGGTGGAGAAGGTTTGATGGCTGATGCCTCTGGACGCCGCCGTGAAAGCGGCCTTTCGGCAGCGCAACTGGGCAATATTCAAGCACAGGCGCAGGGGGAAACGCGTGGCGAATTGTTTGAATACGCCATCGCACAACCTGTGACTTTGCCGCGCCAGCAGGCGGCGATGGTGCCGATTATCGGGCAGGCTATCGAAGGCGAACGTCTTTCAATTTATGACCCTAACGCCGGTCAGCGTGCGTTATTGGGGCTTCGCTTAAAAAATAGCACGGGGTTGCACTTAGCCGGTGGCCCGGTCACGGTTTTTCGCGAAGGCATTTACGCCGGCGATGCGCAATTTACCAACTTGCAGCCGGGCGAAGAGCGCTTGATTTCGTATGCAGTTGACCTCGATTTAGTCACTGACCGCAAGCAGCCCGGCTATCGGCGCGAAACGGTTTCGTTCTCCGCCAGCAGCGGCGTTCTCGTCATTAGTCATCGCGAATTTCGCGAGATGACTTATACGCTGCGCAACAAAAGCAGTGAAGCCAAAACGGTTTTGATTCAACAGCCGATTGAAGCCAATTTTACCCTTGTCGAACCCAAGGAAGCCTTTGAAAAAACCGCGCAGCATTATCGTTTTAAGCAAGAAGTGCTCGCCGGCAAAACCGTTGAGTTTAAAACTGTTTTCGAGCGCCCTATCAGCGAAACGCTGGCGCTTTTAAACATCAACCTGGATATGCTGGTTTCGTATGCGAGCAACAACCGCGTATCGGCACCTCTACGCACGGCTTTGGAAGATTTGATCACGCGTCGCCGTAAAATCACCGACATCCAAGCGCAATTGGCGCGCATCGAACGCGAAATCAAAGATATTGACGCTGAGCAAGACCGCATTCGCCGCAATATGGATCGTCTGGATCGCAACAGCGAACTTTACAAGCAATATGTGGCGAAATTGACTGAGCAGGAAAAGAAGGTTAATGAGTTAGCGGAGCAGCGCGCCAAACTGCGCGACGCCGAAGAAGTCACGCAAAAAGAGTTGCGCGACTTTGTAGATGCGTTGGATGTGGAGTAAGTTTTCTGTCTTTGGTTTTTGGGCTTTGAATTTGAACTGATGGAAGACAAATAGAAGCATAGTCATTCCGAGCGAGCGCCCGCTCGGAATGACCCGTCGCTTGCTATCGAAAACTAAAAACAAATGGATTTCCAATTTCTCGATCCAGCCAAAACTCATATCGAATCCGCGCCGGATGGCACCTTGCGCGCTATTATTGAGGACGATTCCTGTGGAATGCGCCTTGAAGCTTATCGCGCTTTTCCTTTATCCAAACCGAACGAATATATCGTGCTTCGCGATGGCGGAGGCCGTGAAATCGGCGTCTTGCGCGATTTAAATGAGTTGAGCCAAATCATGCGAGATTTGGTGGAGGCTGAACTGAGGCGGCGCTATTTTATGCCGGAGATTACGGCGATTTTGAGCGTAACCGAGCGTTTTGGCTCAACGGAATGGGAAGTCGAAACCGACCGGGGGCCGCGCACGCTTTCAATGCGCCAAATCAACGAAGCCATTACGGAAATTTCGGCCAGCCGCTATCTGCTGACCGATGTCGAAGGCAACCGTTATGAAGTGCGCGACCTGGATGGACTCGACCCAATGAGCCGCGCGCGATTTTTAGGGAAAGTTTGAAAGGACATTATGTTAATTGCTTACGAACCTGTCAGCGACGTTTTAACAATTACTTTAACGGCGGGAGTGCCGGTGCAAGCACAGATGCAAGGAGCATCTAAGGTGAACTATGATGCTAACGGCGCAGTTTCTTCAGTGGAAGTGCCCAATGCCAGCACTATTTTATGGGAAAACGGCGGGCAAGTGACCATCGCATTGCCAGTTTCTGCGCCGCCAGCCACCGCGCAAGTGACCACGGTTGTCGAAACGACGCGAGTTGTAGAAAAACCGGTGCTGTAATGGAGACGCGTTAAAGGCGCATAAAAGTGATATGTAGCGACCGACTGCACCTCTCCTTTACACCCGGCGGTTCGACCATGGCAGCGGGCACTATCACCAACAATGATGTTTCCGACCAGGAGATAGGGAACTGCCCAGAATAGAGAAAGGGGCCTTCGCGATTAATCGCGAAGGCCCCTTTCTCTAT
>DASWNL010000648.1:0-9538 GCA_036399215.1 Abditibacteriaceae bacterium | reverse complement strand
GTCCATTTGCCGGAGTGCGATTTGTGGTTGGACGCGCATCAGGCGCGGGAAATGGCTATCGTTTCGCACGCCCACGCTGATCATATGTGCGCGCATGGGCGCGTTTTGGCAACGCCGGCCACAGCGGCCATGATGCGATTGCGCGGCGCTGTGAATTGCAAGTTTCAAGATTTGGAATGGGGCGAAGTTTGGGAGTGCGACCAAAGCCGCGCGGAAATTACGCTTGTGCCCGCCGGTCATGTTTTAGGCTCGGCGCAGGTTTTGGTGCAGCATAACGGCACGCGCCTTTTGTATTCCGGCGATTTTAAACTGCGTCCGGGGCTGAGCGCCGAGCAAGCGGTTGTGCCGCAGGCCGATGTTCTCATCATGGAAACCACTTTCGGCCTGCCGATTTACAAGTTTCCCGATAGCGATGAAGTTTTAGGCCGCATCCGCGAATTTTGCCGCGATGCCTTAGAGTGCGGCCAAACGCCGGTTCTGTTTTGCTATAGCCTTGGTAAAGGCCAGGAAGTTTTGGCTGGCCTTGAGGGCGTGGACTTCCCGATTTACTTACACGAAAAGCACTTTCACATGGCGAACCTTTATCGCCAGTTTGGGGTGCCCTTGCCGGATTATAAGTTGTATCGTGCCGGCAGCAAAATTAACGGCGTGTTGCTATGCGCCTCCGGCTGCCGCAAAGGGCGCTGGTATCAGCAATTCGCGCAAAGACACGATTTAAGAACCGCTTACATTTCCGGCTGGGCCTTGCATCCCGGCGCCGCTTATCGGCAGGGCTGCGATGAAGCCTTTCCACTTTCCGATCACGCTGATTACGCCGATTTAATTCAGTATGTTTGCCAGAGCGGCGCGCAAAAAATCTACACTTTGCACGGCTTCGCTAAGGAGTTTGCCGCCGACCTGCGCGATTGTGGTCTGGACGCGCAGGCTCTGGATTAAGCGTTCTTTCAGGTGGATGCCAGTGCCGTTATTCGAGTAAGATAAAAGGCAGTTATTTCTCGCACTTTTTGAAAGCAAACAGGTGAACCGCATGAGCGCAGATTCCAAAATGAGACTGTTAACGAGATCGGATTTCGATGGTTTGGCGTGTGCTGTTTTATTGAAGGAACTCGGCCTCATTGACGGCTACAAGTTCGTGCATCCCAAAGACATGCAGGATGGGAAAATTGAAGTCACTTCCAGCGATGTCCTGGCCAATGTTCCGTATGTGCCCGGCTGCGGCCTGTGGTTCGACCACCACCTGAGTGAGCAAAAGCGTGTTTCCAATGTCGCCGAATTTGAAGGCAGCTTCAAAGAAGCGCCCAGTTGCGCACGCGTTATCTGGGATTACTATGGCGGACACGACAAGTTTTCGCCGCATCTTGACCCGATGATGGAAGCGGTAGATAAGTGCGACAGCGCCAATTTAGATGCCGACGACATCGAAAATCCACAGGGCTGGATTCTGCTTTCCTATGTGATGGATTCGCGCACCGGCCTGGGCCGCTATCGTGATTACCGCATCAGCAACTCTCAGTTGATGGAAGAGATGGTGGAGCACTGCCGCACCAAGACAATTGAAGAAATCCTGGCTTTGCCGGATGTGCAGGAGCGCATTGAACGCTATCACGAGCAAACGGCCCTTTTCCGCGACATGATTCGTGCCAATGCCATCCAACATGGCAATGTTGTCGTGGTGGATTTACGCAACCAGGACGAAATCTTCGCCGGCAACCGCTTTGTGCTTTACACCATGTTTCCCACGGCTAATATCAGCATTCAGGTGATGTGGGGCTTTCAAAAACAGAACATCGTGATGACCTGCGGCCACAGCATTACCAATCGCACCAGCAAAACCAATGTCGGCAATTTAATGCTGGAATACGGCGGTGGCGGCCATCGCGCCGTCGGCACCTGCCAGGTGCCCGAAGAAAAAGCCGAAGAAGTCTTGCAGACACTCATCACGCGCATGAATCAGGATGGGTAGGCAATTGAATATACGGCTTCTCAGCAAAAGCCCATCCCATTTGTAATGTATTTGGATGGACTTTTGCTGATTCAAACTTCAAAGTAGATTCTCCCCGGCTTGGCCCCATGGCAATATTGCAGCCTGGTGCAGATAGTAGCCTGTCTCTTTTCTATTACATGAATTACGCCGATTTAATTCCCTGCATCCTCTAAAGCAACGCGCAAATAATTCATCTTTCGATGCAAACACCCGTTGTTCCGCAAGTCAATTCGCAAGCTGCGCCTTATCGTTCCTTTGCCTTAGCCCTGTTGAGCGCACTTTGCGTTCTGATCTTTCCGTTTCTTCCAATGGCGGGCCTGCTCAGCTACGAAAAGCCCGGCGTAGGACGCGGCACTCTGACCGTCACTGCCGATGGCTTCGACGCCAAACTGTTTGACATATGGCAGCCGCTCACTTATTGGCAAAGCGGTCTGCGAGAATTCTGGTTTATGCTGCCGTTGCTGTTTTTGGCAATTTGTTTCAATGGTTTGCGGAATTACCGTGCCATGTTGTGGGTCACTTTTGGATGTTGGGTTGTTTCTTACTTAGCTTTGCAAAACATGCTTGATGCTTTACTGGGCAGAAGTCGCGCCTTAATCGCACAAGTGTTGCCGCCTATGGTCGCTAATGCTTACGGGCCGGAAGTGCGCCCTTTATGGGGTTGGTTGGTGCTCTTAGGTGGTTTGATCTTGCTATTTTCCTCGGCGCTTGTGGGTTTGCGGCAAACTGCTCAATCCGGCCCGGCTTTGGACCGCGCAACAATTACCGATGGTTTTAGTGCTGTTAATTCCCGTGCTAAAACGCGCTTCGCTCGAAAAACCCCCGAAATCTTAGCTGTGGCGGGTAATTGCGGCATCTTATATTTTTTGTTTTTCCCGTCGCAGGGCTTCTATCAAAGCGCTGTTAATTCGATTTACATGGTGCGCGGTGATGGTCACAAATGGGGGTTATTGCTGTTGCCGCCCCTTATTTACTTCTTTGTGCGGCGGCGGGAGGTCAAAAAAGGTCTTATGGCTTGTGGCGCTCTGGCGTTAATGGTCATAATCGCGTTCGGTCTTCATTTGTTGAGATTGGTTCCCCCTGCATCAGTGCCCGATTTTGTAATGTCTGACTATAGGTCATCAACCTCCTTGCAGTGGCTAACGCTTTTTAGCGGCACTCTGCTGCTTTGCGCGGCAACGTTGTGGGAAAGCGCCCAAAAGCAGGGATATTTTCAAAGCCGGCCAGCGCATACAGATAACGGCCCCTGCCCGGTTTGCGGCACAATTAATCCGCTGTCGTTCACCAAATGCCATAAATGCTTTAATCCGCTGCCCTGGGTTAAGATGCCTAAGGTGAAGAAGCCTAAAGCGCCACGCGCGGCTCGTTCCGGCCCCAACATGATCAGCAACTTTGCAGGTTCCATTGATTGGAGTTGGTGGTTGATTCTCTTGATTTCCTTCGCTGCCTGGCCAGTAGGAATGCTGCTCTGGTTCGCTTATACGCGCACCGATGACGATAAAGGCAGCGCCGCCGCCATAGGCACTTGTAGTTTCCTGGGACTTTTCATTCTACGCTTGTGGTGGATGATGTATAAAGCCAGCCAACCGGGAATGCCGTAACGCTTCCAGAATAACCGACGGCGATGACTTTCGTTGAAATTCGACTCGCGCTACGGTAAAATACGCCGCACAATCTGCGGAAGTAGCTCAGTTGGTAGAGCATCAGCTTCCCAAGCTGAGGGTCGCGAGTTCGAGTCTCGTCTTCCGCTTTGATAAATGAGACATGGAAATTCCATGTCTCATTTTGTTTTTGTGAAGAATTGCAATTCGGACGCTGCCAGCCTCAACTTCACGTATCACCTCATTTTATAGAGCAATCAGGGCGTGCTATAATTGCCTTATATGAAAAAGCAGAATGGCTTCACCTTAATTGAGTTGCTTGTCGTCATAGCTATTATTTCTTTACTCGCCGCTTTTCTTTTTCCTGCCTTTAGTCGTGCAAGGGAAAATGCCCGGCGCTCTTCCTGTTTAAGCAACCTCAAGCAAATCGGCCTGGGTATGACCCAATACATGCGCGATTTTGATGACCGCATGCCACGCAACGATACCACTATTAATGTGGATACCTGGGTTGATACCTTGCAACCTTACATCAAAAATGATCAAGTATTTGTGTGTCCCAGTGATGATGCGCCGCATGTGCAGACGCAGGGCAGTGGTCGCGAGACTTCTTATGCTATCAACCAGATTTACTACCAGGATAAATCACAAAATCTTTTTGAAGCTAATGTGGGCGGTATCACTCCCGCTCGTTTATCTACGATTGCCGATGCATCAGGCACCATAACCGTCGGGGATAGCATGGAGTCTTATCAGGTATTTCCTTCTCCAGGGGCCTCAACAGTGGCTGTTGATGCGACTTCCAGTTTCCCCTCTTTTGGCGATGGTGCTCAGCGGGGCAAGTTCGTAGGACGCCACATAGGGACTACGAACTGGTTGTTTTTTGATGGTCACGCTAAATCCTTGCGGATTTCGACGGTAGCCGTGATCAACAGCGCCAATCAATATCCTTACTTCACCAAAACCAAAGATTGAATCGCTCCAACGCTTTTGATTCCACTACCCACACCCCTGCTAAACCACTCGTTAGCTTTCTACCCAGTGGGGCATAATAGAGGTATGAAACCGGGGCCACTGTTTGGAGGCGGGTAGGGTGCGACTGATTAAAGGGCTTGGAGAGCAACTAAAGAGGTTCTTCGGCAAGTGGCTGGCCTTTGTCGTTTTAGTTTGTAGCTTTGCCCTGATGATGATGGGCTTGCAAATCAGAGACAATGCCAACTCCTACACGGCTCATTCACTTTTAGCCCGCAGTCTTGAGCTTTTGGGCAATGCACAGATATTAGTCGGCATGGTTTGCTTAGTCTGGGTAATGTGGCAACCAAGAGAGTAAGAAGGGCTTGTTTGGCTGGCCCCGCTCTATTGCAACTCTGTATAGGGAGATGCACCCGTTTTCAGCTTGGTTCACTAATGTAGGCATGATATTGGGGGTTGTTGCTGCCCTGGTTTGGGGTCGAAAGCGACGCGGCAAAGCCAGGGCAGCAATCTCTTTAGCCTTATGGTTTGGCTTGGGTTCGACACTATTGTCTGTTTTGATAATCGAGAAGGGACTCCAATACGCGCTGGGTGGTGTCTGTGGAATCAGCCAAGTAGCCACTGCTCCCTCAGGCATTCATTCCTGGGCTGTCATGATAATTGGTGGCTATGTATTTACAAATGTGCCGCTTCAAGGGTCGCTGCTTTTGCTGGTATGGGCTTTCTATCAGCTAGGTGCCAATCGCTGTAATCAAGGCTAAAGCTAAATATGGTGAATCACCATTTGGGATCAGATAAAGTGATTTTAAATGAGCGTTCTTGCCAGCATCAGATTCGCTCAAAATAGGCCGTTTCAAAAGGAAAACCTTTAATTCAATGCTTAGAAATGGGACGCAAAGGGTGGCATATTCAAGCTATGCGTTTGGCGAGCTTCCCAAGCTGAGGGTCGCGAGTTCGAGTCTCGTCTTCCGCTTTTATAAATGACACATGGAAACCCATGTCTCATTTTGTTTTTGTGAAGAACCGTTGTTTGGAGCTTTGCGGTGGAATGAGAGGCTGAAGCGCTGTGGCCGCTTCGATAGGGCGATCCGATTCGATGACATCGGCGCCGGCCTGGATGATTTCTCGATAAGCAACCTGGCGTGCCGTAGCATCCGGCAATTTATCGTAAGAGGGTGCTGCGGAAATCATGCACATAACGCCTCTTGCGTGCAGCAAGTCACACATCTCCTTGCTTTCTGTGCTGTTAGTTGGCCCCACATAGGCCATGATTTGTGCCCAGGGAATGCCCGCTTTTTCATACTCTTCCAACTCTTTCTTGTTCTTAATGAAGGCGGAAAACATGCGCTGGTTGTTGTCGTTGTAATAGAACCTGGCCTGCTCCGCGTTATGCACGGTTAGCATTACTTGAGAATCCGCTCCCCACTCGCGCAGTTTGGCCGCGAGCATTGGCAAAGGCACATCTTTCTTATCCAAGTTCAAAATCGTTTTTCCCTTAGCCCATGTCAGGGCTTCTTCCAATGTGGGAATACCGTAAGTGGTCACGTTGCCTTTGGAGTCTTTCAGCTTTAGCTCTTTCAACTCCGCCCAGGTATAGTCCGCTACTTTGCCTTTGCCGGTTGTTGTCCGCTCCAAGGTGGCATCGTGCATTAAGACAATGATGTTGTCTTTGGTAAGCCGGGGGTCAACTTCAAAAAAAGCCGGCGTATGGCGTAGAGTGTTTTCAAGCGCCGCAAGGCAATTTTCAGGATAGCCTTCCTTAGTGCTGCCGCGATGGCCGCTAATTAGCGGGATACGATCAGGCGCGTATTTAAAGAATGCTTGTAATTCCCGGCTGTTTTGGATGTTGAAGATATGCATGGGCTTTTCAGAGAATTGTTTCAGCTCTGAGGCTGTTGAGGGCAGTGTGATGGCTGGAAAATAAGCGCCTAAATAGAGCACAGCTAACGCCTGCATGGTGGCCCTGGTCGTAACAAGAGATGACTTGCTTGTTAAATTCATCGGTTTCATTTTATCTCACAAGACAAAGCTGTTTCCGCACAAAAAAGCCGCGGCAGCTTGCAACAAGACTGCCAAAATTAGAAAATTAAGAGTAGTTTTTGCAAGGTGATTAAGAGTTGAGGCGATTATGAGGACAAGTGCCGGGCAGCGGGCTTATCAGCGCGAGGATTTATCTTTGAAGATGCGGCGCCCGCCCGAAGAGTATGTGGGGCTGCTCTCGCAGACCGAGCAGGAGTTTCGCTCTTACGTGCATACGTTTGAGGATTCGCCGCTTTTCGACAAGTTGGTCAAAGACGGCATGATCTCCAAGGTGCGCCTGCGCGGCAAGATTCCGCGCGGTAAGTATGAGGAGTTCATGGATGAGCAGCTTTTTAAGTTTTTTCGCGATTATAAAATCGAAAGTTTTGATAACTGGGAAGCCGATTTTCTTTCGCCGCACGCTTTAGAGCGTGTGGAGGAGTTGGCAAAGAAATACAGCGTGCCGGTTGGCACCTTAACCAAGCATCTGCGCTATTTGCGCTCCTCTGGGCGCGGCACCATTCCCGATTGGATGCTTGCGCGACCCGCTGCCTCATCTGATGGCCCTACTTTTGACCGCATTGATAATACGGCGTCGGAGTCTACGGTTGACCTCAGCGAAATTATCGAAACCACACGCGGCTTTGTGGAGCAATATGACGTTAGCGAGCAAGATTTTCTGGATTTGGTTTTAGGCGGCGAATCCACGCCTGAAGAACTGTCAGAAAAGTTTGGATGTTCACTTGCCGAAGCGCAGGAAGTGCTGGAAGCGGCGGATCGCGTTTACATGGCCGACACCTATGAAGCATCCGGCGCGGCGCCGGCGCAACACGCCAGGGCCGGGGCCAGCGCAGCACAGCAGGTCGAAGAGCCGGTGGCTTTTGTGCAGGTTGTGGAGGGGCAACTTGCCATTCAATTTCATCAGGATTCGGTTTACGCCCAGCGCTATCGCATTAAGCCGAATGCTGTTAAAGAGTTGAAAAACGACCCAAACTTGCCAGCTTTGGCGCGTGAAGTTTTGTCACGGGCGCGCTTTATTAATCAGCGTTTGTCGGCGCTTTCGCGCTTGATTATGACTTTGTGCTCGCAGCAGATGGACTATCTCTCGACTGGCGATATGCGGCAGTTGAAGCCTTTGGCGCAAGCCGAATTGGCGCGGCAGTTGGGCGAGCATCCTTCAACGGTTTCGCGTCTGATTCGCAACAAGAGTATCGAAACGCCCTATGGTGTGATTCCTCTTTTGTTTCTATGCCAGAGCAAAACCGATGTCGTCGCCCGGCTGATTGCACAGTTTCCCAAGCTAACCGATTATCAAGTTGTCATACGCCTGCGCGAAGATTACGATTGCCAAATCGCGCGGCGCACGGTAGCTTATCACCGGGGAAAACGGCTGCGGCGCAACAAGATTCACAAGCCGCGCGGTCAAGCAGGAGACGTTGAGGCCCCAGCCGTAAAAAGGCCAAAGGGTCGCCCCCGAAAGCAAGCGGTTAAAGTAGCGGCGCAGGAATCATAAGGAAAATTACTTCAATGGTTATTAATACCGGCGAACCACTCTTGCTGTTATCTTCCTATAAACCTATGAAGTTTTTTCGCCTGTTTGCGGCACCGCGCGTGCTGTTTCTCTTTTCCGCTCTTCTTGCCTGTTTTCCAGCCCAGGCACAGAATGAAGCACAGGACATCATCTCTAACGCGGCTGTTGAAGAATTAGCGCCAATCCAGAGGCTAAATGACCTGTTGGCGCAAGCCGTCGAGGCGCGCGATGCCAACACGCTAAAACTCTTCGGTGTGGGTGATGATTGGCGTCAGTATCCAGATTTGCAAGCGCAAGCTAAAATCACGCATGCCGCTTTGCAGCCCAATGGCGCTTTGGTGCGCCAGCAGTATGAAATTGCCGCCGAGGGCGCAGCAAACAGAGCGAACGCTGGTGCGCCGATAATTTTAGCTTCCGGCACGCATGATTTATGGCTAACGCGGCTGGAGGATGGCAGCTATGCCTTCACACCCAAACGCTGGGCGCCGCCGACCGATGCCGCAGAAGCTCTGGCGCAGGCGGCGCAGGAAGAGTGGACGCTCAATGCGCAGGCAAACAACAATAAAGGCGCGCCGTCGGGCCTTTTGCATTTGGTGGCCGAGCGGCGCGGCGAGCGCTGGATTGCCTTGCGTCGTTCACGCTGGAATGGCATTCTGATTGAGCCGGATCAATTAGCACAAAGCGCTTTGCGCGCCGCGCAGGCTAATACCGATCCACAAGATGTTGCCCGGTGGTTGGGCGCACAGATGAAAGCTCTCGAAGCGCGCGGGATGGGCACGGCGCACTTCGTTTTGCAGGCAGGGCGGCGTGGCTGGATTGGTGTGGGCGCCGCTTTCGACCCGAATCGTCAGATGTCCCCGGAAAGCACGCTGCAAGTGGCCAAGCTGCGCCGCGATCTGGCAGGCGCTGGTTATTTAGCGCCGCAAGGGCATCGAGATTTTGGTTTAGCCTTAGCCAGAATCGGCCTGATGAGCGAAGCCGCCGATGAACTGGAAAAAGCCGAAGCGATGCAACCTGGCCTTGTCAGCGCGGGGCAGTTGGCTCAGGCCACAAGATTGCGGGCTGATGACCCACAAGCGCAGGCCGCCGCGCAAATGCAGCGCGAAGCGACAGTCGGCTTAGACAGAGAACATCCCGTTTACATCATCAATGCGCTGATTAAAGAGCAGCCCCAGCCGCAGACTCCCTTGCAGGCTTTGCGTCTGGGTTTGGAATACGCCAAGTTAGCCGATGATGACCAATCGTTAAAATATCTGCGCATAGCCGAGCAGATGGTCAAAAACGGCGCGCTCGAAGGCGCCGCGCCGGGCGATGTTGGTTGGGCGGATGTGATTCATGAGCATCTGCAAGAACGCGAGCAAATGCGAGGTGCCAAGCCGCGCAATGTCGTGCGCTCGGCGCTCTATACCGTGCGCTGCACCTTGAACGATT
>DASWNL010000647.1:0-2013 GCA_036399215.1 Abditibacteriaceae bacterium | reverse complement strand
CCTGCCCAAGATGGCGCAGGCCGCAACCAACCCCGAACTGCGCGCCGGTTTTGAAGAGCACTTGCTGCAAACGCAAAATCAGATCGAGCGCTTGAACCAGGCGTTTAAACTGCTCGGCCAGGAACCCGAATCCAAAACCTGCAAGGCCATGAAAGGCCTTATCGCAGAAGGCGATGAACTGCTCAAAGAAGACGCCGATCCGCAAGTGAAAGACGCCCTGCTGATTGCCGCCGCGCAAAAAGTGGAGCATTACGAAATCGCCTCTTACGGCACTGTTTGCACCTGGGCCGATTTGCTGGGCAATAACGAAGTGAAAGAATTGCTCGGCCAAACGCTGAACGAAGAAGAGCAGACCGACCAAAAGCTCACCAAACTCGCCGAAAGCAAAGTAAACACTGCTGCTGCATAAAACTTCAGCAGTAAACAAAGCCCGCCAATTCTATGAATTGGCGGGCTTTTCTATCTATTGGCTATAACGTTCGCGCAAAACTTCGATCTGCTGGATTTTGCCGTCGCGCAGATGCACGATGCGATCAGCAAAACTCGCCACTTGTGGGTCGTGCGTTACCAACACCAAAGTCACGCCGCGTTCACTAACGGCTTCACGCAGTAGATTTAAAATATCCCCGCCGGTTTTTGAATCAAGGTTGCCGGTTGGTTCATCGGCTAATAAAAGCAACGGCCTGTTGGCTAAAGCGCGTGCCACAGCCACACGCTGCATTTCACCGCCGGATAGTTCGTTAGGGCGATGCAAAGCGCGCTGTTTCAAGCCTACGGCTTCCAATAGTTCTAAGGCACGTTGGCGGCGCTCTTTAGGCGCGATGCCGGCAATAGTCAGCGGCGTTTCCACATTTTCGACGGCGCTACGCATCATCAATAAATTGAACGATTGAAAGATGAAACCAATGCGCTCGCGCCGATAAGCCACCAGTTGTTTTTCATTGGCCGCACCCAGTTCCAAATCGGCCACATATATTTGCCCGCTGTTGGGACGGTCAAGGCCGCCTATTAAAGAAAGTAAGGTAGATTTGCCTGAACCTGATGGGCCAACCAAAGCCACAAATTCGCCGCGCGCAATATCGAGATCAATTCCGTCCAAAGCGCGCACATCCTGCCCGCCGACTTTGTAAACGCGCATTAGTTGCCGCGCGCGAATTAAAATATCTGCGGCCCTTTGTTCATCATTCATACATAAGGCATTCTACTACGCGCCGTTTATCATGCAGCATCTATGCAGCGTTTATAATGTGGTGTGGGGTTGCTCCCCAGTCAACGACTTTTCAATTTCAGGAGATAGCTCATGGCAAAAATTTTAGTGGTGTATTACTCGATGTATGGCCATATCGAAACGATGGCAAAAACCGTAGCCGAAGGTGCGCGCACCGTTGAAGGCGTGGAAGTCACGCTCAAGCGCGTGCCGGAGATCATGGACGAAGAAAAAGCCCGCAGCGTCGGTGTAAAAATGGATCAGGAAGCGCCCATCGCCTCACCCAAAGAGTTGGGCGATTACGATGGCATTTTATTCGGCACGCCGACGCGCTTTGGCAATATGGCCGCGCAAATGCGCAACTTTCTTGACCAAACCGGCGGCCTGTGGGTTAGTGGAGGCTTGGTAGGCAAGGTAGGCAGCGTTTTTACTTCAACCGGCACCGGTGGCGGCAACGAAAGCACCATTCTCACCACGCACACCACGCTTTTGCATCATGGCATGGTGATTGTCGGCTTGCCTTACACCTGCCCACAACTCACCGACATCAGCGAAGTGCGCGGCGGCTCACCGTATGGCGCTGGCACTATCGCCGGCGCGCAGGGCGAACGCCAACCATCGGCCAATGAATTAGGGCAGGCTCATTTTCAAGGCCAGCATGTAGCTCAAATCACGCAGCGGCTGCACGGATGAAAGTAATTTGACAGAGTTGTCATTCTGAGAGGATGTAAACAAATTAAGATTGTAGCGAAACAGAAGCGTTGTCATTCCCGCGCCGGGTGCCCTTTGGGCAGGTGGAATCCATA
>DASWNL010000646.1:0-6048 GCA_036399215.1 Abditibacteriaceae bacterium | reverse complement strand
GGCGTCCTGATTTACCTGCCCGAAACCGTAGATGCAGTGTCCCTGGGCGCCCTAAAGAATCAGACTGTCGAAGTGCGTGGCATCATCTCCCACTTTCAGGGAACTAAAAAGCGCTACCGCTTCACGACGGACGATGGCGCCAGCGTTTTGGTGATTGGCGATTTTCCGCCTCAAGGTGGCGTGAGTTATTATTTGCGTGCGCGCGTCGTTGAAGATGCTGGTAAATTGGCACTTTCGGAAATTGCTAAACAACTTGAACCTTTTGGAACTCGCAAAACACCTCGCGGCGTTATAGACGACCCGAACGCGCCGCTCATTATTGGTGGGAGTTTGCTCATTTTAGCCGCTATTGGAACCTTAGGCGCCATGACGATGCGGAACAAAGCTGCTGAGCAGAAGGCCGCTTTGGAAAAGCAACTTGCCAGTGCCCAGGCTGCGGCACAAGCAGCACAACAGAATATTAAACCTCCGGTTCGTGGTGGCAATGGTGTGCATAAAGATACAGTTCCTGCGCCAGGTGTGAGACCCCCAGACATCGGCACCATTGCCTCGTCCGGCACAATTCGCGTTGAAAGTGGTCCCAACGCGCCAATGACTAAAGCCCTTTTAGATGGGGAAACACGGGTTGGCCGCAAAAAGGAAGAAAGGTGTTGGGTTCTTTTGGATAAAGATGCGGCTGTTTCTTCACATCACGGCAGCATCATCATGACTAAAGACAGGCGTTTGATCTATGAGGATAAAAGCTCGAATGGCTCAACTGTAGATGGGCAGTTTGTCCAGCGTGCTCAACGGGAAATCAAGTCTGGCTCAACCATTAAAATCGGCGCTTCAACGTTAGTTGTAGAGCTTTCTGCACCGCCCGCGCCACCGTCGTATAACGTGCCCGCAGTTGATGCGGCGCCGGCCAACGCCAGTGCTATGGGTGCCGAATCTGCGGCGCGCAACTCACCAACTGTTAATATCCAAATGCCGGCGGCTCCCGTGGCTTCGGCTTCTTCGAGTGCATCCAGTGCTTTTAACGCTGCGCCACCCACGAGCGTGGGCTTTGGGGCCGAGTTTGAAGTTGTCGAAGGCCCGGAAAAAGGCCGGCGGTTTCCCATTACCAAGGCGGTTACAACTATCGGGCGCGAAGAGCGCGACATATTGCTGACGGACATCACCGTATCGCGCCGCCATGCCACATTAACGGTGCGCGAGGGGAAGTTCATTCTCAGTGATGATAGCAGCGCGCACGGCACGCGTCTCAACGGTAATCACCTTCCCACCGAAGGCGGCCAACTTCACAATGGTGACCGCGTTATCTTCGGCAACAAAACACAAGTCGTTTTTCATTGCATCGGCTAAAGCAGGCAAAGGAATCATCGTGTCCGAAACGCAAACCATCACAGCGTCAGCCATGACCTTGCCCTTAGAAATCGCCAGCGCGACAGATGTCGGGCGCCAGCGCGAATTGAATGAAGATTCAGTCTGGGCCACGCCGATTTTGCCGGCTGATGCCAATCCCTGGCAGTTGTCGGGTCTACTTCTGGTGGCCGATGGCATGGGAGGGCACCAGGCCGGTGAAGTAGCCAGCAATTTAGCGATGCAAACAGCGCGGCAGATTTTCGAGTCCGGCATTGCACTGCCGGATGAAGAGTTAAGCGGCCAGAAGTTGTTGGAACGCGTGTCACAGGCCGTTCAAGAAATTAACCGCATTGTTTATCAAATCGGCGATGGCAACGGCGCAGCCCGGCCCGGCACCACGCTGACATTATGTCTGGCGCGGCCTCACGAATTTGTTATCGGGCACGCTGGTGATAGCCGCGCTTATTTGATTCGCCGCAACGAAGTCGAGCAGGTGACACAGGATGATTCGTCGGTTGCCGAGATGGTGCGGCGCGGCCTGATGACAGAAGAAGAAGCGCGCACTTCACAGTTTCGCAATCAGATTACAAAAGCCATTGGTTTGCGTCCTGACATTGAACCCACGGTGTATTATGGCAACTGGCAAAGTGGCGATGTGCTGCTTTTGTGTTCCGATGGGCTGACCGAATATGTGACGCCGCACGAAATGCTACAACTGGTGCAAAGCGGAGACAGTTTGCAGCAGGTCTGCGCCGCGCTGATTGACAAAGCCAACGCCGGTGGCGGCCACGACAACATTTCCGTCGCGGCGGCGCGCCTACTCGACACACAGACTGGCAATGCAGCGCGGAAGCCCCAAACCTGGCCGCCTACCAGCGCGCCCGCGCCACTCAACGCACTGAACGGCCATGCTGCATTTGATGAAAATGAAGCCGAAGCCCAGGCCGAGCAAGCCGCCAGTCAATTTCGCGCCGCACGCAAGCGTCGCCAGCAGATTGGCGTCATTTGTCTGTTGCTGTTTTTAATATCAAGTGTCGGAGCCTGGCTGAGATGGCGTAGCCAGCAGCCTCCTGGTAAAACGCAAAAGCAAGCCGCGCAGCAAAGCGAGATTATAATCCCGTCACCGGTTGAGAATGTTGAGAATGATCTCGCGTCGAGGCGAGCATCGGATTCCCCTGTAATCGAACCTCGCATTACCATCTGGCCTGTAAGTGATGAGGAACGTGATCTCAGAGGGTGTCTGCGCCTTTCTTGCGACCGCTATCAAGTTATTGTGACCAGCAAGACCAGGCCGGCCAGCGGGAATCCTGGTGCCCCATTGCGAGGGGCCGAAGAGCCTTTTAAGGGATGGGTCAAGCTCAAAGATTTAGAAGCTACTCTGGATGATGTCCAGGCCGGTAAATCTTCTTTCGTGATTAATGGTTCAAAGGGCAACGAGGTAGGGCGCTCAACGAAAGGTGGGAAGATTTCAGGAATTCCGGTGCGGCTTAATCAGGAGTATCAACTTAGATACAAGACAGCCAAATCAGACAAGGTTATTGCTGTTTTTCGCGTCAAGTTAAAAACAAAAAAGACAAGTAACTAAAGTTAGGAAAGGAGTTTGGATGCCCGTTCAGATTACAATGGAAGGTCAGGCGCCCAAGTTTTTAGTGGCGCCCTCTTATACGTTGGGCCGGGGTGCCGGTTGTGATGTGCTGTTACCTGAAAACGACGGCATGGTGTCGCGCCAGCACGCCCGTTTGGAGCGTGATGCCGGTGAGACATGGTGGATCGTTGATTTAGGCAGCACCAACGGCACTTACCTTAATGGCGAAAAATTAAGTAACCGCCATGCTTTGCAAAGCGGTGATCAAATTGGCATCGGGCGCACGCAAATCGGCTTTTTAGCGCCGCAATCTGCGGCCAAACCGACTTCTTCTCAAGCCGCGCCACTGCCGGCACGCGCCACGGAAACCATTTTCACAACGCGTGAAGAAGTGCAAGCGAAAATGGCCGCTACGCCATCTATGTCACCATCTATTGCATCCGCGCCAATAGCCCCACCCATACCACCTGCTGCAACGCCATTTACACCACCGCCTACTGCATCGCCGATGATGACTCCACCTATAGAACCACCAATATCCTCATCAGTAGCGGTTCCTGCTTCAATGCCTGAGGCTCCTCCTGTCGCGTTGGGCGATTCTCCTAAAGCCTCTGGGCCGACGGCACCCGTAAAAGAAGAGTCAGCACCTCTCGCGGCTCCCGCAGCACCAGAACTGACGGTATTCAATGTTGCAGCGCCCGCCGTCCCTGCGGAACTTGCCCCGCCACATGTTGAAACTGCTGAAACCGATGTCGAAGTAGAAGTTTCAGAAGCGGCCAAACAATGCACGCGCTGCCGCCAGATTTATGTTTACAGTCAGGAAAGTTGCCCTGCTTGTGGTCATACCGGCTTTAAGATGAAAATGGGTGGGAGAGTGCTCTCTGGAGACGGCTCTCCTACTATTGAACCATCACCAGATTTAGAAGCGCTTAAGTCGGGAGTGGCACAACAAACTCCATTTGATCGAGAGTTGTCTCCTAACCCAAACCCTGCACAGAGACACGCAGGAGAAGTATCGGGTATGATCTCACGTTCTGGGGCGCAACTTCCTCAAGAGGGTAATGTAACCAACGTTATTAATCCTCTCTTAGGGTTCGTTGCGGCGGGGTGCGGTGCATTAATGCTGGTTTCGCTATTTCTGCCGTGGGCGCAGGTTCAAATGCTTTTCATATCGGGCAGCATCTCTTACGCTCAGCTTTGTCAATTCGCCCTGCAAAATGCTTCAAATTCTAATGACATCGCGCTCAAAGCCATTGGCGAGGAACCACGCATTCTCTTGTTTTTCCTACCGGCGGTAGCGACGCTTTTAACCTTAAGTGGTGGTCTGACGGCCCTTCTTAGCGCTGTTGGCAATGCACCAACAAAGCTGCGTGGTTTTTCTACAGGCGCTGTGCTCGGCCTTGGAGGAGTGCTGGGATTGATAGCTTCAGGTGTTTTGTATGTCAATTTAACTGATAGAAGTTCTGGCTTCAGCCTCACTGGACTCTTAGGGCCGGGCTTTTTTCTCTTTGCCCTGACTTCTGCGGTAGCGACGTTGGCTGGTTTTGGGGCGGGCGCTTTAGTCACCATGATGGGGCAGGGTAGCCAACGGCGCTCCTAGATAGTTTTAAAATCTCATGCAAATTGGCGAACGCATCGGGCCGTATGAAATTAGGGAACAGTTAGGCGAGGGCGGCATGGCGCAGGTTTTCAAAGCCTGGCATACCGGCCTGCATCGTTTCGAGGCACTTAAAATCCCTACGCCGCGTGGAGGCCACCTCAGAGATGATCGCGCTTTCATCAATCGTTTTGTCAATGAGGCGCGCACTGTAGCCGGATTGCGTCATGCGCACATTGCGACTATTTACGGCGTGAGCGACCCTGAGGCGTCGCAAGCTTACTTCGCTATGGAGTGGGTTGAGGGAGAAGATTTATCCAAGCTTTTATCCGCGCGGGGGCGCTTATCCGTTGATGAAACGCTTGCGATTCTTGAACCTGTCGCGCAAGCGCTGGATTATGCTCATAGTCGCGGCATTATCCACCGCGACATCAAGCCCGCCAATGTGCTGCTTGAAGCGAAATCCAACAGTTGGCATCCCAAAGTGGTGGATTTCGGTATCGCGCGTGCCGCACAAAGCGAGGTCAATCAGACGCGCCTGACGCAAGCCGGTGCTATTGTGGGCACGCCGGAATACATGTCGCCCGAACAATCGGGTAGCGGCGCCGAGGTTGACTATCGCTCAGACATTTATTCGCTGGGTGTTGTCACTTATGAAATGCTGTGCGGGCGCCCACCATTTTTCGCCGTTCAAGGTGGTAGCCCACTGTCGGTATTGGTGCAGCATGTGCGCGATGTGCCGCCGTTGCCGACTTCGCTGCGCAACGATTTGCCCGCGCCGTTGAACGATGTTTTGCTCTGGGCGCTGGCCAAAGCGCCCACGGAACGCCCGCAATCGTGTGCAGCAATGGTAGCGGCGCTGCAAAAAGCATGGGACGAGTTCAAGCGACCTGTTGCAGAGCCTGTTCGGGAGCCTGTAACAATTTCAGATGTGGCGCAGCCTCACAGCACACGCGAATTGTCTCAACAGGATGGAACACCAACCGTTTTCCCCCCCTCAACCAAGCCCAAATTCCCGCTTGCCGTGCCGCTGATGTTGGTGATGCTGTGCGCCGGATTTCTGATGGTTGGCGCTGCACTTCTGCGCGGCCCCGGTGGGCCTGCGACCGGCGCCACTCCAACGCATCAACCCACTGTTGCGCCGCCTGTGTTGCCAAAGCCCGATCCAAAGGTTGCTCAGGCGGCGGCGTTGGCTGAAGAGGCTAACGCCTTATTGGATGATGGCGAAGTTAAATGGGAGAAGATGTTCTCGCAAGTGAAATCAGGAAAGATGAGCCGTAATGAAGCGTTGATTATGGATAAGGAAATCAAGCGCCAATTTGCCCGCGCGCGTGATAAAGCCAAGCGTGGTGTCAGTTTGCATGACCGTAATGAAGAAGCGTGGCGGGCGAAGTGTCGCGCCCATTATAAATTGACTGAGTGTGAAACTTTCGATTGCCTAAGCAAAGCTATTGGTTTTTTCCCACGCAATAGTAAGCTCAAGCTCTTAAATGAGTTTGCACAAAAAAATATTCCGCGGAAT
>DASWNL010000645.1:0-4300 GCA_036399215.1 Abditibacteriaceae bacterium | reverse complement strand
TATGGATTCCACCTGCCCAGAGGGCACCCGGCGCGGGAATGACACGGCGCACCTGTAGCCTCTAATCCATTACGCGCTATTCACTATTCTTCAGTTTCAATCGCGCCAGGATTATACGCCAGCGGTGATAAAACGCCCATCATTTTTAATTCTTGCACCAGGCGCGAGGATTCGCGCAGCAGCAGGCGTGCTAACTCATTATTCGGCTCGCGCTTTTGCATTTGATGAGCAACCGCACAAATCGCCGCAATGGGCGCTAATAAAGTTTCTTCACCGGTAGCCGCTTGAGAGCGTGACATATGAGAGGGCAACGGTGCGCCAAGGCGATTCACTTCTACGTTTTCTCGCCCGGCGATTTCAGCTAAAGCTATCGCTTCCCAATCATTTTCGGTGGGCAAAGCAGGCGACTCAGACCCAACGGACGCCGATAACGGCTCATGATTTATCTGTTTGGCTATCGGCAAGCCGGACAATTGACGCAGTTCGCGGCTAACAGCGCGATAAAGCGGGGTTTTTTCCATATCTTTGTTGGCACTGACGCCATAATCATCCTTATGCGTGCCGTAAAAGACCGGAGCAGTCGCTGAATAAGCCACAAACAGCATGGCAATAAATTGTTGAAAAATATGCTTATCGAAAGCGTAGCGGCTCACGTAGTTTTCATCTTCAAGCACGCTGTCTAAAACGTCAGCGAAAAGCGCCACTAAGAATTCGCGACCTTCCAGGTTGGAAAGGCGCTCGGCGGTTTCGCTGTTATGAAATTCATAACGATAGCGTGGCGAAGCAAGTCCGCCCTGGGCCTGTTCGGTCAAAGCAACTGAAGAGAACACATTGACCTTCATCGCCGTGTCAATATCGTAACGGGAAATGCCCTGCTCGATAATTTTAAGAGTCCAGTCCTTGAATTGTTGA
This sequence comes from Abditibacteriaceae bacterium, assembly GCA_036399215.1. GTDB lineage: Bacteria > Armatimonadota > Abditibacteriia > Abditibacteriales > Abditibacteriaceae > DASWNL01. The sequence goes on along the minus strand of DASWNL010000645.1, from coordinate 3,388 downwards.
AGATTAGTGCCCAAAAAGTGCGCTTTGCGAGCGATGATGCGTTCGAGCAGCTCCATCAAGCGCCTGGTCAAGTTGCGGCGGGCATCCTCAATCATCTCGCGCAGTTCAGCGCAGGTTTGATGATCGTCGGGGAATAAATCCAAGGTTTCAAAAGCCGTGCGAACTACACAAAAATCGTTTAATCCGTCTTCAAGACACGGATAAGCAATTCCCAAGACCAGATCGTGTGCAATCTCTTCGACAACGCCCGCATTGCAAATGCCGGAATCAGGCCGCGCCAGCGTATAGAAGCGGTTGTGCGTGGATAGGCTCTTGATGAGCGCTACGCGAGTGCCGTCAAGCGACTCCACAGAGTTGCTAATAGCAGGGCGTGGATTTTCTGCGTTGTGAAAATTAGGCGAGAAAACAGGCAAATTATCCACGATTTCCTTTTCCACCTCCTGCCACTAAATCTGTTCAGGCTCTATTGAAGAGATCATCGATTCTACCATTGCGGATTGTCTTGAATAACCTGATAGGCGGCCTCACCGGTTAAAGGTCGTGAGAAAAAGTAGCCCTGGCCTATATGACACTCCAGGTCGCGCAGCAATTGAAGTTGTTCTTCTGTTTCTACACCTTCGGCCACCACTGTCATCCCAAAGTTCTTCGCCATGGTGATAATAGTGCGCACGATTTCGATTTCACCCCGGTCACTCATCGCTTTCACAAAGGAGCGATCAATTTTCAAAGTGTCCATTGGAAAGCGATGCAAGTAAGACAACGAAGAGTAACCCGTTCCGAAATCGTCAATGGCGAGTTGAAAACCTAATTCGCGCAAGCGCAAAAGCATGGCTGCTGCCGATTCGGTATTATCCATGATAGCACTCTCCGTCACTTCGATTTTCATGCGTGTGGGAGAAAAATGCGCCTCGCGCACTGCCTTATCGATTTGTTCCACCAGGTCATTTTGCGAGAACTGCTTGCTCGATAAGTTGACGCTCATGAAAAGGGGCAGGTCACGCCCGGCCAACTTCTCCCACTCATTAAATTGGCGACAACTTTCTTGCATGACCCACTGATCCATTGGAATAATCAAGCCTGTATCTTCGGCAATCGGAATGAATTCACCGGGAGAAACCATGCCACGCGACGGGTGGGGCCAACGCGCGAGGGCTTCAAAACCACACAGGCGCCCACTCTTCAAATCCACCAGGGGCTGATAATAAACCTGAAAGGCTTGCTTTTCAAGAGCGCGACGCAGTTCGCTTTCAATGCGAAGCAGGGCAACGGCGCGCTCATGCATTCGCGTGTCGAAAACTTCACGCCGGCCCGCGCCAAGCGCTTTAGCACGCGCAACGGCAATATCAGCATCGCGCAGCACATCTTGCGGATTATCATACCCTGTTGTCGAAAGTGCAATACCCACACTGATGGATGGGTTCAACTCATCTGAACCAATGGAAACGGTTTGGGAGAGTTCATATTGAAACCGTTCGGCCACACGCGTGGCATCGTTTACATCTTCGATGTCATCCAACAAAATTGTGAATTCATCACCACCCAAACGGGCCGGTGTATCTCCCAAACGCAGGCAAATGGCGATGCGCTTGGCCAGTTCTTTTATCAATTGATCGCCGGCGGCATGACCCAGGCTGTCGTTGACATTTTTGAAGCGGTCTACATCGAGAAACAACACAGCGAATTTATAATCGGTGCGCCTCTGCGCCCGCGCTACGGCTTGCTCTAAGCGACTAACAAACAAAGCGCGATTGGGCAATCCGGTTAAGCCGTCATAAAAAGCATTGTGATGCAGTTGCCGCTCGGCGCGCTTGCGATTGGTAATATCACTATGCGAGCCGGCCATGCGGGTCGCGCGGCCTTCTTCGTTCTTCACACGCAAGCCGCGCGTTAAGATTTCCCGATAAGTGCCGCTTTTGTGGAGCATACGATATTCATGCTCGAAATGATCGGTTTCGCCAGCGACATGCTTTTTGATTTCATCGCGCAAAACACCGATGTCTTCAGGATGCACGCGGCGAAACCATTCATCGGGACTGTTCGAGACTTCTTCATCACTACAGCCCATCATCTCTTTCCAACGCGGCGAATAATAAATTACGTTACTTACCAGGTTCCAGTCCCAAAGCCCGTCATTCGCGCCGCGCACGGCCAAAACATAGCGTTCTTCTGCCAGACGCAAATAATGGGCATCGGTAAGTTGGCGATAAGAAATAGCGGCTCCACAGGCCAAAGCCACGCCAAATAAAGGCGCACCAACAGGCAAATAAAAATCGGCCCAGGTTAGCAGCATGGCGCTAAGGGTATAGACGCCAAAGCACATAACACCCAGCATAAAGGCATTGAACCTGGCATTTTGACCGGCGACAATGGCTCCTGCTGTCAATGGCATAAGAAGCAGCATTAGAATTTGCAGCCAGGTTGGGGCTTCGCTCAGCACACGGTTTTCGAGAATGTTATCTAAGGCGTTCGCCTGAAAAAGCACTGCTTCAAAATTAGGAGAAAAGGGTGTAGAAGATTTCTCATAGGCACCCGATGCCGAGATGCCTACAATGACGACCTTACCGCGCAGGCTGTCCTCACTTAAAGCTGAATTGTAGAGAACCGTGCCGAAAGTTAAAGGGTTGAATACCCTGTTGCGCCCAATCCAGTTAATCATGGCTTCGCCATTATGATTCAGAGGAATTCGCCGCTTTTTCCCATCCGGCGCTACAAAACGAACTTCGCTGCCCCCACTTAATCCGGCTTTAGCGATTTCAACCTTGTTCCACGGAACATTCCAGAATTGCAGAGCGGCGCTCAGTGATAGCGAAGGATACAACCCAACATGCTCGCCTTTGATGTCCTTGGTAGGCGAGGGTTGATAATAACGAATCAGGTGTGGAACACGTCGCAAGGCGCCATCCCATTCGGGCGCAACTGAAACATGACCTACACCGGTGGCGGATTCCAATAGCTTTGGCAACGCTGCCGCGCCGCGAGGGCTTGTGCGACAACTAATCGGTGCGTTGGGAAAGCTAAAGCGAACCGGCAAGCGTTCATAGGGCGCTCCCGCCGGAAAATCGTTGCCCTGACGCTCAGGGACAAATGGTATTGGGCTAACTTCGGGCTGAATGCGAAAAACAGAAGCATGCACTATGTTGCCGGCAGCAGCAGAAGCCCTGACAAAAGCCTCATCATCACCGGGGCGCGGCGAGTCACGCAGAAACATTACATCGAAAGCTACGGTTTTTACGCCGGCTTTTTGAAATTTTTCAATGAGCCGAGCGTAAACACTCCGTGGAAAAGGCCATCCACCTTCTCTTTCCACGTCTGCATCATCAGCGGCCACAACAACAATATCCGATGATAAGTAGCGCTCGCCGCGCACTTGAAACATGGTATCCATCAC
>DASWNL010000644.1:0-2955 GCA_036399215.1 Abditibacteriaceae bacterium | reverse complement strand
CCGAAGGCCTTAATGAGTTCACGTATTGGCTCATCGTCGTCAAAGCTATTGACGTATTCTGCCGCAGCTTTGCGAATGGGTTCGGGCAGTTCACCCGGCACTCTACTGATCTCGATATAGTTTTGGCGAACCAAATCCTGGAGCATCTCGATTGCAGTTTCATGCATATTTGTTTCAGGCTTGCGGATACTCAACGTGCGGCCATTGTAATAAACGACCAAATCGCCAAGCACCACCGAATAAGCTCCCGTCACTTTGCGCCCATCAAACGCTATTTCAATGTCAGTGACTTCTGGAAGTGAAAAGTCCGAAGGATTCATCGTAGCCTTATTCACCCTTACTACAATCCAGTGAGAACGTTATAAGTTCGCATAAAGCCGCGCGCCGACAGCGAAACGGATTCCTGAACCTGCTTCTCGGATTATGTATAAGGTTGGACACTCGGCACTTAGTTGGTTCGCGCTGTGGCTGCCTAAAACTGTTTCATTCCGGCATGGGTTTGCTGCATAGAGCCTGAGCAGGTGCTTAACCCAAAATGCCCTGTGCAAAATTTGCACAGGGCATTTTGGGTTCTACTCGGCTGTTTTAATAACCACTATCATCGTTATTTGAATTGCTGCGTGAGGTTGGTGCGCTTTCGCCGGGACGCACGATGACAACATCGTCATCACCCTGCCCGCGCGAACTGGAGCCGTCGGAATGGATAATGACATCGCTGCGCTCTTCGGCGCTGGGGACAGGAGAGCGCGGAGCACGCCCACTGCTTTCCCGTTCCCCTGAACGTTCGTTGGGGCGTTCCCCGGCATCAGCGGCGGGTTGGTCGAGCCATTCGCCGGTATCAGCGGGGGCGCGGCGGCTTGGCCTTTCTTCTTCACTACCATCAAAACCTAAGTCGCCACGCTGCGCGCGAGGCGTGTAATCGGTGCCCAAGACGCGTGTTTCGGTGGCTCTGGGCGCATGAACATAACAGGTTTCTTCGGGCACGCCGCTGGCGACCGAATAGGCTACGGTTCGCGTTGAAAAACAAGCGTTAGTGGCAAGCAGACCGGTTTCATCGCACAAGCGCACGCGCACCACTTTCATGTTTTCCTTCGCGCTTTTCTTGCTTTGCGCGGTAAGACGCGCGTCTTCGACCATCTTTTCAATTTTGTTGCGCCTGTTCCAAAAATCCATGGCCTGCACCATGTAACTGCGCCAGACGGGAGCGCACCATTTGCCGCCCGCTGAGCCGCCGGCTAAAGGTTTGGGCTTGTCATAACCAATCCACACGCCTGCTACCAATTTGGGCGTGGCGCCCATGAACCACACATCCTTGTTGGCGCTGGTTGTGCCGGTTTTGCCGATAACATCTATGCCGCGAATTGAAGCGGCGCGACCTGTGCCGCTGGTGACGACATAGCGCAGCATTTGCCACATTTTATCGCCGGCCTCCTGACTCATCACGCGTGCTCCGCGCACGGGATGGGCGTGGTCAACCAATAATTCGCCGGTTGCACTTTCCACGCGCTCAATCGGCGTCGGTTCAGCGCGTAAACCGCGCGTAGCAAACACACCATAAGCCGAAGTGTGTTCCAGCAAAGTGACATCGCTCGCGCCCAAAGCCAAGGAGGCATAAGGCACCAGGTTGCTACCAATTCCCATCAAATGCGCCTTCTGAATGACGGCATTGGTGCCGACTTTCAACATCACACGCGTGGCCGCCACATTGTTCGATTGACCTATAGCTTCCAGAAAAGAAATCTTGCCGTTATGCCCGCGCGTATAATTGCGCACTTCCTTGCCGCCACGCCGCACTTCTTCGGTGCCGTTGGTGCGCATGGTGCTGTCCACTACTGCCGAACGAGGCGAGTAGCCGGCTTCCATCGCGGCGGCGTAAATGTAAGGTTTGAAAGTCGAGCCGGGCTGGCGCTTGGCCTGCACGGCGCGATTAAATTCACCGCCACGCGCTTTGTTGTAATAGTCACGGCCACCGACTAAGGCGATAACATGCCCTGTCCACGGATCAATCGAAACTAAAGCGCCTTCTAATTTGCCGCTGGGCGAAAGACGATTGAGCTGGCGGTGCAAGGCCTTTTCGGCGGCTTCTTGCAATTTTGGCTGAACCGTGGTCACGATTTTCAGGCCGCCGCGCCGCAGGGCTTGCTCATCAATTTCATATTGCTTGGCGAGATACGATTTCACATACGCCACAAAGTAAGGATATTTCCAGCGGTCGGGGTTGCGCTTTTCGCGGCGACGCTTTAATTCCTGACGCTCAACCGTGCGCTGCACTGATTTATCATTGACTGCCGCATAATACTGAGCGCGGTTGATGAAACCTTTTTCGACCATTTCATTCAGCACCACTTTTTGGCGCTTTTTCACACGGTCAAAGTGATCGAAGGGGTCAAAATGGGTCGGACGCTGTGGAAGTCCGGCCAAAAGCGCGGCTTCGCCAATGGAAAGGCTGTCGGAGCTTTTGCCGAAGTAAATCTGCGAAGCCGCCTCGCAGCCGTAAGCGCCGTTGCCGTAGTAAATTTCATTGACGTAAAGTTCAAGGATTTCGTCCTTGCTGTAGCGCTTTTCAATCTGCAAGGCCAACAATGCAGCCTGCAAACGGCGCGACATGCTTTTATCGCGGCTTTGATAAAGATTGACGACCAACTGCTCGGTAATCGTCGAGCCGCCCTGTGTGGTGCTGCGGCTTTTGTAGTTGGCAACAGCGGCGCCGGCTAAACGTTTGGCATCCATGCCGGGGTGCTGATAAAAACGGGCGTCTTCAATAGAAAGCGTGGCTTTCAAAACATTGCGCACATTGGCCGCTTTGGCTTCGGGCGTCGGCAGTGTCGGCCATTTATTGGGGTCTTTGACCAGTTCCTCAAAGGGTTTCCAGATGCGATCTTCACCTTTGATTTCAGCAAGCAGCATCTTGCCATCGGCGGCATAAATGCGTGTGGTTTCAGCCTTGGTGCGTGT
>DASWNL010000643.1:0-9317 GCA_036399215.1 Abditibacteriaceae bacterium | reverse complement strand
ATGGTGCTTGTGCCCGAACCGACAGCGGAAGATGCGCTGGAAATTATGAAGGGCCTGCGTCCACGCTATGAAGAGTTTCATAACGTGAAAATCACCGACGAAGCCTTAAATGAGGCTGTAGATTTGTCGCAGCGCTACATCAATTCGCGTCAACTGCCGGACAAGGCCATTGACCTGATTGACGAAGCTGGCAGCCGCGTGAAACTGCGTGTTGCTTTACCTCCGCGCGAACTGCGCGAGTTGCAAAAAGAACTCGATGATTTGAATCTGGAAAAAGAAGCGGCGGTCAATAACGACGAATACGAAAAAGCCGCCGAATTGCGTGACCGTGCGCAAGAACTCGAACAGAAGCTCGAAGAAGCTCAACAATCGTGGCAAAGCACACGCAGCGAAACCGACGAGCAGCCGATGGTGACCGAAGACGACATCGCGCAAATCGTCAGCGATTGGACAGGCGTGCCGGTTCGTCGCTTGACCGAAGCCGAAACCGCCAAACTGCTGCGCATGGAAGATGAACTGCACAATCGCGTGGTCGGCCAGGAAGAAGCGATCAAAATCATTTCCAAAGCTGTGCGGCGCGGGCGTGCCGGTCTTAAAGACCCCAAGCGTCCCATTGGCGTGTTTATGTTCGTTGGCCCGACCGGCGTTGGCAAAACCGAATTAGCCCGTGCCTTAGCCGAGTTTTTGTTTGATGATGAAGCGGCTTTGATTCGTCTCGACATGAGCGAATATTCGGAGCACTTCAATGTGTCGCGGATGCTGGGTTCACCTCCCGGTTACGTGGGCTATGATGAAGGTGGTCAATTAACCGAAGCGGTGCGCCGCCGCCCCTATTCGATTGTGCTGTTTGACGAAATCGAAAAGGCGCACCCGGAGATTTTCAATACGCTGTTGCAAATCTTTGACGATGGCCGCTTAACCGATGCCCAGGGCCGTATTGTGGACTTCAAAAACACGGTTATCATCATGACCTCCAACGTTGGCACAGCAGGCCTGGATAAGAGTTTGGGCTTGCGCGACCTGAGCACCAGCGGGCAGGATGCCGATGCTGCTTACAACACCATGAAAACGCGGGTCATGGACGCGTATTCACGCATGTTCCGTCCTGAATTTCGTAACCGTCTGGACGAAGTGATTGTGTTCCATCACTTGACGCACGACCAGATTTTGCACATCGTGGACTTGATGGCCAAGCGCGTTCAAGATGAACTAGTGCGTCGTGAGATGAAATTGGAATTCTTGCAAGGCGCCAAAGAGCTTTTGGCCAAAGAAGGCTACGACCGCCAATTCGGTGCGCGTCCCTTGCGCCGCGCTGTGCAACGCCTGATTGAAGACCCGTTGGCCGAGCGTATTTTGATGGGCGACTTCAAAGCGGGCGATACCATTTACGTGGACGCACAAAACGGCGAAACCGTCTTCACGACAGAATTGCCAACACCTTTAGACGAAGCCATTGGCGAACCCGCCGGTGATGTTTCGGACGAAGATCAGGAACGCTTATCAGCCATGATGGACGAGTGACATCAAGGATGAGGGCAGAAGGATAAAAAGCGGCGGGCGATTGAAATTTCAATCGCCCGCCGCTTTTTTAATTCGGAATAGGTGTCGGATTGCTGACACAAAATAAATGAGGTTGAGCGGAACGCAACTGGTGTAAATATGATAAGGACATTAAAAACTGTCAGCGCTCCATGGTGAAGGAACTCAACAGCTTGATTGGTTAATTCACCATATGAAACAAACGATTTCTCGTTTGACCAATGGAAGCATTAGAGGGTGATAACCAGATTGCACATGAAAAATGTGATACCTCAACGAAAAAAGCTGCGACTCTTTTCTCCTTCTGCAATGGTGAAGTTGAAGAGATTATGGGGAATTGTTTCTAATGACTCAAGCACTCAAGTATAAGACCAAAAACCTCACAGAACCCCGCTTTCGATTTCGTCCAAATAGAGAAACGTGGGCGCCTTGACACCGGCTTGCCGGCGGATTTCGATGAGGCGCGGCGACTCAAAAAACTCTCTGGCATTTTGCAGGGATGTCCACTGCGAAAAATGCACGATATGATTGGCGTCGGTTTCCGATTTGAGCAGTTGATAGCTGAGTTCTCCGGCTGCTTTGCGGATAGATGCGGCCCCGTCGAAAACGGTTTTCCATGCGGCGTAGTCTTCGACTTCGTGGACAATCAGAACAAATGGCATAGTCTCCTTTGAATTTTAAAGCCACCAAGGACAACACCAAAAGGCGCCATCGCTTTACATTGTTAGATTTTAGTGGTTTGAATCATGGCCCCTGTCGAGCATCGCGCGACCACATTGAGGGCATGATGGACGATATTTATCGCGCAACTCTTAAAGCGATGAATATCGTTTTATTAAGTCTTTTTCAATATGCTTGTTGAACATTTTACAGCAATGAAAACAAGTGAAATGATGCACGCTAGGACTCAATACGCTTGATAATAGGATGCTTTTGATACATTCGCCAACCCATTCCAGTTTTCTTTTTTTTCTAAATTCTCCCGGAAATGTGACTCATACGGTGATATATTTGACAATCAATAATCTGTATCCACCGCGCCGCCAGCTAAATCAAACATCAGGCGCAGGTGTTGGAAGGCATCGAGATAATCATTTGATTGATAGGTGACGGTGCGCTCGTCAACTCTTTTGACGCCGGGCACGCGGGCGGCGGCATCGGCGCATTGGCTGCCAGTTAAAGTGAGTGAAATCGTGGTAGGCTTTTTGGGCAATAAAGGCTTAACACGATTGCGGTTTTTCAGGGCTTGGGCGGCGCCTTCGCGCAAACGGTGATGCGCTTCTCGCTGGCTCAGGCAAATCGCAGCGAAGCGGTTGATGCCTTTTTTAACTTCGACAGCGGTGACGTTTTCAAATGTGGATTTTGCTTCCTCGCAGGCGGCGTTATCGCCAGAAACCATGACAACCGGCACGCCGAAATGGCCGGCTAAGCGGCCAAAGATGCCCATTTCGCCGACAGGTTTGCCGTCCATTTGCACTTCAAATAATCCTTGCGAAATATAGGCGTGATTCATGATGCCTTCGGGATGACCGCACATTGTATGGTAGCCAATCATCATTACGGCGTCGTAGCTTTCATCCAGACCGTGCAGCATGGAAAGCGGACGGCCCGAACCAGAAACGAGGCTGGCTCTTGGATGCAATTCGTTGAGGCGCAGGTTGCGCATTCCATCGTGCGCATCGGCGACAATGATTTCCGTGGCGCCGCCTTGCAAAGCGCCTTCGATGGCGGCGTTAGCGTCGCCCACCATCATGGTGCGCGCCCATTCATAATCGCGGGCGCCAGGTGCGGCTTGCGAGGAATGCACGATACCGCTGATACCTTCCATATCAACGGAAATTAAAAGTTTCATGGGTTATCCATTTACCAAATTCAAACTACCAAACTCAAACGGCGCGCGATTGAGTTTCAATCGCGCGCCGTTTTCTATGGACTTAAATTACACCTTTCTCAGTGCAATAGTGCCCCGGCTGTTGGCCGTTTCAAAGATGCCGCTGGCCTGTCCGGTCTTGGAAAGTTGCAATGTCAGAGTTATGGTTCCCGTCCCTGATGGCCCAGTAGCGGTGAGAGTTCCCGTTGTTAAATTGGCTGTGCCTGTCGCCTGGAGGCTGGTGCCGTTGGCATTAGTGAGAATCACTGTAGCTGCGCCGCTTGTAGCCACACTTACCGCGATAGCTTCAACAGTGCCGATACCTGTGCCGGTTCTCACGAGGGTGGTGCCGAAGTAGTTACCGTTAAAAGCAGTGGTGATGCCCGTTAGACGCGCCACTGCTGCTTTGATCCCAAGGCCGCCTGAATTGGCCACACGGAACAATCCAATGCCTTCTGGTGTGAATTGCCCCTTAATCGTCGTCAATGAACCATCTTGCTCCCCGCGACTGACATCGACGTTCCCATTACTTTTAACTGAACCAATCGCAGTATTGAAAGAACCCGAAGGGCTGGAGAGGGCGCCGTTGGCATTCACTACTGTATCAAAGAAACGTGTTTGACCAACGAGTGATCCCGAAGTGTAATAGGCTGCACCTTTGTAATTACCCGCAAACTGGGCTGCAATCGGCGGTGCGGGATTACCACCACCTCCGCCACCTCCGCCACACCCTGACATCAGGTTCGCCAAGGGCAGAGTAGCCATCAAAGCACAACCTCTTATCCAATTTAACCGACTTTTTCCAACAATCTTTTGCACTCGTTCTCCTTAAAATTACGGCTTTACATCACATCCTGGAGTAAACCCCAATCAAATCTGGTCAACAATCGCTTCTTGCAACTTGATTCGCAACTTGCCCCACTTGTGGTTATTCTAAAAGCCGCGAATGAAAACCGATATTAACCAACCCCCTGAAAATCTCATGCCGCATTTGCGAATGATGCTTTTAATTCGCCGCTTTGAAGAGCGCTTGGATGATCTTTTCGCTTCCGGTGTGATTAAAGGCACCTCGCATCTTTATGCCGGGCAAGAAGCTGTCGCTGTCGGCATTTGCGCTGTTTTGACAAAAGAAGATCTGATTACCTCAACGCATCGCGGGCATGGGCATTTCCTTGCCAAAGGTGGCGGCGCCAAAGAGCTAATGGCCGAACTTTTCGGCAAGGCTACCGGCCCTTCCAAGGGGCGCGGTGGCAGCCAGCACGTTGCCGATTACAGTGTTGGTTTTCTGGGTTCCAACGGCATCACAGCGGGCGGCTTGCCCATTGCCACCGGCGCCGCTCTTTCATTGCAAATGCGAAAAAAAACGAATTGCGTGGTATCGTTTTTCGGTGAAGGCGGCGCCAACCAGGGCACATTTCATGAAAGCCTGAATATGGCCGCCATCTGGCGCTTGCCGATTCTGTATATTTGTGAAAACAACCTTTACGCCATGTCCACACGCTTCGATGAAACCTTTGCCACGCCTACTGTTGCCGCGCGTGCCGCCGGTTATGGTTTTCCCGGCGAAACCGTAGATGGCACCGATTTTTTTGCCGTGCGCGAAGCAACACAAAAAGCGGTTGAACGCGCCCGGTGCGGCGAAGGCCCGACGCTTTTGGAAATGCACACTTATCGTTATTACGGGCACAGCAAAAGCGATAAGCGAGAATACCGCACGCGCGAAGAAGAAGATCAGTGGCGCGAGCGCGATTGCATCGAAAAAATGCGTTGCGCTTTAGGCATGTCCGATGCGGAATTTGCCCTTGTGGATGCAGAAGTTATGGCTGAAGTAGACGAAGCCGTCGCCTTCGCCATGCAATCGCCTGAACCTCTGGTTGAAGATTGGGAAGAGCAAATCTATGCTTAACTTAGGTTCATACTTTTGTCCATCTGCTCTCTGCCCGGTAGATAAGACGGCACTCATAAACCGGCACATCGCTTGCGACAACAGGGATTGGCAATCTCAAGGAGGCAAATTATGAGTCAGCAACAACACGCCGGCAATGAAAACCAAACTGGGGGACAAAACGATACGCAAAACAACGCGCAGAACCAAACCCCTTTGGAATTAGTGCGTGAGCAACAGGCGATGGAGCAGGAAAGCCGCGAAGTAACCGAGCAGCGCCCTGACCCCAGCCCCGAAGTGCCGGGCCAATCCTCGCCCTCAAACATACGTAAGCATCCACAGCGGCGCTTGGGTTGAAAACTGTTAAAAATCAAAGACAAGCACAACATGATTAAAGTGTTGTGCTTGTTTTTGCTTTTGAAGCACAAAATTTTAAACTACGCTCATGGCCGACGAAAAATCACTCCATTTTGTGTTGCCCGACAGCCTAAAAGTGCCTTTTACCAGTCTTGATTTTTAGCAGGGCGCCGAAGCCTCCGGCCTGCTGACCTCTGATGCCCAAGGCATATCATTGGAGTTTCAAATCGCGCAGTATGACGATAGCCTGGGCCGACTGTAACAGCTCGCTTGGATGTGCAAAATGCTACGATTCCGATTGGCGAAATTGAATCTATTGAGCTTAAAGGCTGGCTCGAAGCCAAAATTGAAATTCAAACCAAGACCTTAGCGGCTCTCAGCAAAATTCCCGGCCATAAGTAAGGGTAGGTAAGTCTGTCCGTAGCCGATAAAGATCGCCAGACAGCTAAAGAACTGGTTTCAGTTATGCAAGTGCTGCTATCTGAATACAAACTGGCGCAGGCGCGGGGCTATGATAATAAAGTGCAATGATGGTTCGGTAAACTGCGGGCCATGAACATTTATCATGATGCCCGTGATCACACGCAGGATTATGCGTGCGATAGGGGCCTAAATCCGGAACGTCACGAGCCTTGGTTTCCCTGTCCCAAGTGCCACGGTTGGATGATGCCTTTGGCCAAATATAGAATCGAGGATGAGGAGTTCGATCCGCCCTCGCCTGGAGGTCACTGACAACCTCTGGTTTACACCCTGGTTCAGGGTGTGTTCTCTTATGTGTTGGAAGCGGTATGGAACAATGTTGTGCAACGCTGGCGCGAGCGTAAACTGCAGCAATTGAAAACTGAAATTCTGCCGTCACATCCCAATAGTCAAGTTTGTCCGAAATGCCTCCAAGTCAAGCGAATCGCGTAAATCTCCGTTCTTCACAAACTCCCCCTGACTCTGTTGAAACGGGTAAATTGCGGCGCTTTCATGCCTTATGTGGGGCTATTTTGGCGTATTTGGCCAGCGTTATCGGCAGCTATCTGGGTATTTGGGATTTAGTGCCGTTGTTGCGTAACGAGGCTCTTATCGGCCCGATTTTTCTGCTAATGGGTGCCGGACTCGGTGCTCGTCGTTTGCCTTTGGTGCTTGCCTTTTCCAGTGCTATGGTGTTGCTGCTTTTGATTGTGGCGCATACGCCGTTAGCGGCACGAATGGCTTCGCCCTTGCGAATGCAGGCTTCTCATGCAGAAATCGCGCGTGGCGCTGATGTCGTTATGGTATTGGGGTCGTGGGTGCAAAGTGATGGCGCTTTGACCCCGGCGTCAATGGCGCGCCTAATGCGTGGAATGGAACTGGTGCGGCAAAAACGGGCGCCGGTTTTGGTGGTCAGCGAAATCGCGCCGCCCGCCGGTTCTTACGTTCAAGCGGCCCGGAAATTAGCATCCGGCCTGAACATTCCGCTCGCCATGCAGCCTTTAACGGGACGCATTGTAAACACACGCGACGAAGCTGCTCTTTTTGTGGCACTGGCGCGCCGCAAAGGCTGGAAGCGCGTGTTTTTAGTGACTTCGCCTACTCACACGCGCCGTGCGACTTTGATGTTTCGCCGCGCCGCCCAGGAAGCGCAAAACCAGAAATTGCAGGTTTTGCCCATTCCGGCGATGGAGTTGGAGGCCGATTTAGCCCGTCTCACGGCACCAGGCGAGCGCATCAATGTTTTCAAAATGGCTTTGCGCGAATGGGCCGGCTTATGGATTTACCAGCGACGCGGCTGGGTCTAACCAGGGATGGAGGCAGAGGGATGAAGGATGAAAAGTGATTCTCTTATTTCATCCTTCCGCCTTCATCCTTCATCCTTCCCCTGCTACACTCGCGCCGATAACTTTTAGGGAGAACGATTCTTGTCTCAAAACTCTTTGCCTCGACCCGTCATGTTAGTCATTCTTGACGGTTGGGGTTTATCTTCGCGCCAGGAGGCCAATGCTGTCGCACTGGCTGATACGCCGCATTTTGACCGTATCTGGAACAGTTGCCCACACACGCAATTGATAGCGTATGGCGTGGATGTTGGTCTGCCTGGCGGTGTGATGGGCAACAGCGAAGTGGGGCATCTCAACATCGGCGCCGGACGCATCGTGTGGCAGGATTCATCGCTGATTGATAACGAAGTGCGCACCGGCGATTTCTTTTCCAATGAAGTGCTGATGGGGTCGATGAATCACGCCAAAACCAACAACACGCGCCTGCATTTAATGGGCCTTGTTTCCGATGGCAGTGTGCATTCGAGTGAAGGTCATTATCTGGCCTTGCTGGACATGGCCGCGCGTCAGGGCTTAAAAAGCGATCAAGTTGTTTTTCATGTCTTTACCGATGGCCGCGATACGGCGCCGCAATCGGCGCAAAAATATGTAGCGCGTCTTGAAGAAGAGATGTTAAAAACGGGAGCGGGCGTTGTCGGCTCAATCATTGGGCGCTACTGGGCCATGGATAGAGATAATCGCTGGGAGCGTGTGCAAAAAGCCTACGAATGCTTGACCGAAGGCAAAGGCTACACGGAAGCAAGCGCGCAGGCCGCTATTACTAACTCGTATGAGCGTGATGCGCGCGGCGATGAATTTATCGAGCCGACAGTTATCAACAACGCGCCGCGCATTAGTGAAGGTGATGCCGTCTTTTTCTTTAATTATCGTTCTGATCGCGGGCGTCAATTAACGCAGGCTTTTATTGATGCCGATTTCGATTTGCACTGGCGTGAAGCATCGCAGCAGCCGGGCACAACGGGGGCCGAAAACGTGCCTGTTGTGCACCATTTTCAGCGAAAAGTCTGGCCGCATGTGCATTATGCAACGATGACGCAATATTCCAAAGATTTGGATTCTCCTTTTGCTTTTGGCCCACGACCACAGCGCGATGGCCTGGGTGAAACCGTTGCTAAAGCCGGCAAAACGCAACTTCGTATTGCCGAAACCGAAAAGTATCCGCACGTCACTTACTTTTTTTCGGGCGGCCTTGAAGTTCCCTGGGACGGCGAAGAACGAATCATGGTCAGCAGCCCCAAAGTGCCGACGTATGATTTGCAACCAGAGATGAGCGCACCGGAGGTGACGGAAAAAGTTGTCGCGGCCATTCGCTCAAAGCAGTTCGATTGCATCATGCTCAACTTCGCGCAGCCTGATATGGTGGGTCACACCGGCGTTTTAGAAGCGGCTATTAAAGCCGTTGAAGCGGGTGATAAAGGACTGGGCAAAATTATCGAGGCCTTGGACGAAGTTGGTGGCGTGCTATTGGTGATTGCCGATCACGGCAACTGTGAACAGATGATTGACTACGAAACCGGCAAGCCGCACACGGCGCACACCACTAACCCGGTGCCGTGCATTTTAGTAGGACAAGGTTTGGGAAATGTCACTCTGCGCGAGGGTGGTCGCCTGGCCGATGTGGCGCCGACGATATTAGATTTAATGCAAGTAGAAAAGCCCACTGCAATGACGGGCGAGAGTTTAATTGTAAGGTAAAAGGTGAAATGCCATGCGGAATCCGGGCACTGCGGCTGTATTAAGTTTTTTCATTCCCGGTGTTGGCCAAATTTATAATGGACAATGGGGCTGGGGCCTATTCTGGTTGATTATTACGCCCGGTTTTTGGCTTGGCACAGGCGGCTTGTTCGGTTGGGTTTGTCAT
>DASWNL010000642.1:0-4705 GCA_036399215.1 Abditibacteriaceae bacterium | reverse complement strand
TGAGGAATGTCGTCGGTGCGCTTGACCAGATAAGAATGCTTGACAATCGGCATAGTGATGCCAAAAGTGTCGCACTCTTGAAAAGCGTCCTTGCCGATATTGGGCGTGGCCACCTGCCCCGACAAAAACACCGTCGGCGTTGAATCCATGAAGGCATCGGTAATGGCCGTCACCAGGTTGGTTGCGCCCGGCCCGGATGTGCCGATGCAGCAGCCAACTCGCCCGGTAGCACGTGCGTAACCTTCGGCCATGTGACCGGCACCCTGCTCGTGGCGAGTCAAGATGCTCCAGATGTCTTCTTGCTTGGCCAAGGCATCGTAAATCGGTAAAATCGCGCCGCCTGAAATGCCAAAAAAGGCATCCACTCCCTCACGTTTGAGGGCTTCCAATAATGCTTCTGCTCCGTCCATAATTCTCCTTGAGCTTTTGGCAATTAGCTGTGAGCTTTTGGCTTTAACCACCTCGCTAACCGCTAATTGCTAACCGCTTAAAACAAAAACTCCCGCCCTGCGAGGATGATGAGTTTAGGACTTCATCATCTCTCGCGGGACGGGAGTGAAATTAAATCTACTCTCGCGTTACCACCCACGTTCCGCCTTCGGCTAATTTTAAATTTTAAATTTTAAATTTTGAATGAACTTTCCCAATTCAAAATTTAAAATTCAACATTCAAAATTGCCGCGAAGCGGCGCTTCATTATGCGCTATCACGGGCGCTCCCGTTTAAAACTACTAAGCTCAAAGCCCACGGCTCAAAGCGATTCGCTTTAACAACTCCAAGGCGACTTCAACGGGGCAACGCTGCCAAACTCACACCAATTCGTTTGGCTCTCTCTAACGTGCGGGCCGTTTACTACTCCTCTTCACGGTCTTTGCTGATTGTCTTTGCAATTATAAAAGCGTCACGCGCCGCTGTCAACGCGCATCACAAATCATTAAGCAAAATATTTAACCAGACGTAATTCGTTGCCCTGGCCGCAGATGAAGCGATGTTCGACAAAATCCACGAAGTTTTTGATGATATAAAGGCCCAAACCGCGCCGCTGTTGGGTTTCGAGGTAATCATCCAGAGGCAAGCCGGGCTTCTGGTCAACAGGGAAATTGATGCTCGAAAAATCAAGAATCAAAATTTCAAGACGGTCATTATATTCATGAACCGTCACTTCCAAATCAGGTGGAGGCGGCGGTAGGGTGCGATAGGCATGCTCAACGATATTGGAACAGGCTTCCCCAACGGCCATTTCGATTTTAGCAATATCTTCATCGCTGAACCGGCACCGTTCGGCGGCTTCGACGACCGTCTGGCGAATGCGCGGCAGTGCGTGAGGCGTGCCTGATAAGCGCAGGCTGGTGGCACCCGGCGTTTGATTGGACTGCTGTCCCCGATTTTCCGGCCCGCCTCCTCCATGCGTCATAAGATTGCTGCTTTTTCTTCAGTTACTTGTCAGGAACTTTTCAATAGCTTCCCAACAATCGGCTGTAATATCATCACCTGCAAAACCGTGTTTTTACGTTTACTTTAATCAACGAATCTCTTGATTAAACGGGTAATGGTTTGGGGTAAAACCGAACTTCACAGAATTTACGGTTTGCCGGCAATTTCAGCAAATGCAAAATATCCGTGATTGATTAAGTCTTTCAGGGGCTTAAGATGCGCTTTTATGCCCCGTCTTTATCGCCGGTTTTATCACTAAAGTGATTCAAGGCTTCTTCTTCGGTAGAGTAAGTGTGAATTAAGCGAGAAAAACCCAACAAATTGAAAATGTTGGTAATTTTATCGCTCATCTTGGCGATCACTAAATCGCCCTGTTGCTGGCGCACCTGGCGAAAGGTTGCCATTAAAAGGCCGAGGCCGGTGGAGTTGATATAGGTCAGCCGCTCCAGATCGAGCAGCAAATTATAATGGCCGGCCTCAACGAGTTTGGTGAGTTCTTCCTCAAAGTCCGTAAAAGTATGGGCATCCACGTAGCCCTCAAGGCGCACGACATGCACTTCACGTTCGCTAACCGGTGTCGTAGCGTGTTCTATTTTCAATTCTTTCAATGACACTGCGTTGCCTCCCAGATGAGATTCCCCTTCAAAACAGAAAACCTCGAACGGCGGGTGAGATAAAGGAAGTTAAAGTTGACAGGGGCCGTTTTCGTGACGGGAGAAACAAGCGATGCCCTCTTTGCCGGCACTGGTGCTTTCCTCTCTTCAGCCTCTTGTGTGCAGTGAATTTTAGAACTCAGGCTTCGGCTTGTCAATTGGAAATCAATTGGGAAGCCCGGTTCACATTCAACCTGCTGTTTAAGATGCTATTCATCCCAAATCGCCGGTTTCCCATTGCAATATGGCCGCTGCTGCCAAGGCTGCCGTTTCAGTTCGTAAAACCAGACGGCCTAAGCCTACCGGTTCTGCCCCGTAACGCTCGGCCCATTCACGTTCGCGCTCGGCCCAGCCGCCTTCTGGGCCAATTAAAAGCATAATGCGCACCGTTTCATCCGCCGGCGCTTCTTCATCGAAAAGTGGAGCGCGCGTTAAGACTTCGCGTAACGAAGGCGCAAGGGGGTCTTCGTCCAGCATAAAGCAGCGCCCACCCTGCGTGCCATAGGAAACGGCTGTCGCAAAGTCGCCGATGGCATGCACAACCGGCACCTGCGCCCGCCCGCATTGCGCGCAGGCCGCTTCGACGATGCGCCGCCAGCGTCCGGCGCGTTGCGTAGCACGTTCGCCGCCGTCATCGGCATCGCCCAAAAGGCGCGGCACGCTACGCTCAGCTTCAAACGGCCAAAACTCGGCGACGCCCAGTTCGGTGCCCTTTTGCAGCACAAACTCCATTTTGTCGCCCTTGGGAATGGCCTGGGCCACAGATAATTGCAAGCGCCCTTCTGGTTTGGTTTCGCGCGGCGCCAAAATTGTGGCTCGTGCCTTAAAATTCTTGCGCTCGTTTTCGACGTGCGTAAGCGCACAATCCCACTCGCCGCCCAGGCCATCAAAGGCGACAAAAGTTTCGCCCGCCGTCAGGCGCAACACGCGCACCAGCTTTTTGGCGGTTTCAAAATCTAAATCGAATTCGTCCCCGCGCAGGCCAGGTTCTAATGTGGTCGAAGAAACGTAAAGACGAGGCATAATCTAAAGGATGAAGGATGAGGGCGGAAGGATGAAAATAGAATCTTACTCTTCATCCCTCATCCTTAGTAAAAATCCGCTCCACCATTCAGTGAAATTTTCATTTCCGTCGCCGCGTGTCTCACCTTCGGCATCGCGGCGCTCGATGGTTTCAAAACCGGCGACATGCAAAGCGGTTTCCACTTCGTCGGCGCGTGGTTGGGAAATGCCGGAAACAATTAGTAGCCCGCCCCGTCGCGTCAGGCGTGCCAATTCGGGCGCCAGTTGCATCAGCAGATTGCTCATTAAGTTAGCAACGACAACATCGAAAGGCTGCGTTGCCCAGTCAAGATTGGCCGCTTCGACAACCTCGATTTCAACAGCGTTAAGTGCGGCGTTTTCGCGCGTGGCGCGCACACACCAGGGGTCGTTATCGCTGCCCGTTACCTTAGCGCCTAATCGAGCAGCGGCCAGACTGAGAATGCCGCTGCCGCAACCGACATCTAATAAAGACGGGTTCTCAAATTGAGGCAACTGCTCACTAAGAAACTCCAAACACAAGCGCGTTGTGGGATGCTGTCCGGTGCCAAAAGCCAGACCTGGATCAAGACGCAAGACGCGTTTTTGCACCCACGAAGCATCGGGTTCTTCCCATGACGGCACAATCCAGAAGCCGCCGATATTGAGCGGCGGAAAATGTTCGCGCCAGGCGTGGCTCCAATCTTCAGCATCGAGATATTCACTTTCCAATTGAACATCAAGCGATGCTCTCTCAAAGCCGGACAAGATGTTTTCGCGTAAGGCCGCGCGCGGCGTGGTATCGCCGGCGTAGCCGGTAATTGTGGCAAGGGCACGCCTGCTGATAAGGGCATCTTCCCCATCGGGTGCGATGTCCACATCTTCAATCTGCACGCCCTCACAACCGGCATTGAGCATAATCTGTGCGACGATTTCGCTTTGCTCCGAGGGCACTTGGGCGCGCCACTGAATCCATCCAGGCATGGCTGCAAGTAAATCAGAAATCGCCGGCCTTTCACTATGGGCCAAGAAATAAGTCATAATCAGGCCGGAATCAGGGAAATGATGCATCCGACAGAAATTGCTGAGACTCCGGCTGAGGCTCCAGTGAGTGCGACTCAATGGGTGTGCGGCCTGCGTTATCGCCCTTTGGTGTGGATGGCGCCAGCCTGCGCGCTGGGTGGCGGCGCGGGCCTCATGCTGGGCTTGCAAAGACAACTGTTGGGGCTTGCCCGCGATGACTTGGCTTGTTGGTGGCCGCTGCTTCCGGCTTCTGGCTTTGCGTGGTTGGCGTGGCAATGGCGCACTTCAGTTTTCGGCGTGCGGCTATGCCTGTTTTTTGTCTTCGCCTGTTTATGTGCTGTGGCCGGTGCGCGCCGCGCTTTGCCGCCACCGGGTGATGTGTCTTTTTTGTTGCCGCAAGTGGAAAACGCGCCTGTTATGCCTGCGATAGCAACGGTGCGCGGTTATGTCGGTGACTTTCCCAGTCGTGACGCGCGGTTTCAAGAGTTCCCGCTCAACTGCACAAGCATTGAAAATCGCGCGGCGTGGGGCCGAATCTGGGTGCGGGCGCCGGTTGGAATCGTGCTCGAAGTTGG